>CAJFUI010000035.1 GCA_904420145.1 uncultured Oscillospiraceae bacterium | reverse complement strand
TCCTCTCCGCCACGCTCTTGATGTTCAAAAGGTGCATGGGGCCCACGTTCTCGCTGACGCTGTTGCCGCCCCAGCTGCCGCAGCCCAAAGTCAGAGAGGGACGCAGCTTGAAGTTGTACAGGTCGCCGATGCCGCCGTGGCTGGAGGGAGTGTTGATGACAATACGGCAGGTCTTCATAGCCGCCTCGAACTTGTTAAGCTTCTCCGTCTCCTTGGGATCGATGTAGATAGAGGCGGTGTGGCCGTAGCCTCCATCGGCCACCAGGCGCTCGGCCTTGGCGATGGCCTCGCCGAAGCTCTTGGCGCGGTACATGGCCAGCACCGGGGAGAGCTTCTCGTGGGCGAAGGGCTCGGAGATGTCCACGCTCTCCACCTCGCCGATCAAAACCTTGGTGGAGGGGTCCACGGTGACGCCGGCTATCTCAGCGATCTTTGCCGCGCTCTGGCCCACAATCTTGGCATTGACAGAGCCCTTCACCAAAATAATCTGCCGGACCTTGTCAATCTCATCCTTCTTCAGGAAGTAGGCTCCTCTGGCGGCAAACTCTTTCTTTACCTCGTTGTAAATGCTGTCCATGACGGTGACGGACTGCTCGCTGGCGCAGATCATGCCGTTGTCAAAGGTCTTGGAGTGAAGAATCGAGCTGACAGCGAGCCGGATGTCGGCGGTGTCGTCGATGATCACCGGCACGTTGCCGGCCCCCACGCCCACGGCGGGTTTGCCGGAGGAGTAGGCCGCCTTCACCATACCCGGGCCGCCGGTGGCTAAGATCAGGTCCGCCCCTGCCATGACCATGTTGGTCAGCTCCAAGGAGGGCTCGTCGATCCAGCCGATGATCCCCTCCGGGGCACCGGCCTTCACTGCCGCATCCAGCACGATCCGGGCGGCCTCAATGGTGCAGGCCTTGGCCCGGGGGTGGGGGGAGATGATGATGGCATTGCGGGTCTTTAAGGCGATCAGGCACTTGAAGATGGCGGTGGAGGTGGGGTTGGTGGTGGGAATCACCGCTGCCACCAGCCCCACCGGCTCGGCGATCTTCTTAAAGCCGTAGGCCTTGTCCTCCTCGATGACGCCGCAGGTCTTCATGTTCTTATAGGCGTTGTAGATGTACTCGGCGGCGTAGTGGTTCTTGATGACCTTGTCCTCCACCACGCCCATGCCCGTTTCCTCCACGGCCATTTTGGCCAGAGGGATCCGCTGCATATTGGCGGCCTTGGCGGCCTCAAAGAAAATGTGATCCACCTGCTCCTGGGGATAGGTGGAGAATATCCGCTGGGCGGCGCGCATGGCCTCCATCTTTGCCGTCAGCGTTTCAGCGCTGTTAATCAACGCGGGCATGTTTTTGTTGTCCATGGTCCATACCTCCATGTTGAGAAGTTGTCCTCCGAGCTGTATTGTTAATCATTTAACAATATCTCCATGAAGCAGTATACTCTATCGCCATATGTTTGTCAAGAAAAAAACGATAATTTTTTAACAAAGCTGAGCAGTTTTTTACCAGCGGGCGGAGGAGGCCGCCTGCTTCCTTCTGCAGCCTCTTGCTGCCGAAAAAGGGGGCAGGGGCTGTTTTATTCGACTGCCCCTCCGCCAGAGGCTACAATGCGAAAAACACAGAAATGGCCTCCTCTGCGCAAAAAGCCCCGGAGGAGAGGCTTCTCTCCTCCGGGGGCATTTTTTCAGCGAAGGCCATGAGAACCAACCGCACGGACGCCACGGCACGGTCGGCGGCGTCTATGCCACCACAACGGCCATGACACAGAAAATGGCTAAGGTCACCAGGGTATACAGGGAACAGACGCCGGAGGCCACGGTATACTCCTCCTCCCGGCGGCCAAGGCCCGGTGCCAAAAAGCTGGGGGGCAGCATGCAGTAGAGGAACAGGGCCCAGCGGGTCTCGGCGGACACCCCTGGAAGAAGAAACAGCACAGCCTGCATGGCCGCAGCAAAGCAGGCAAAGAGTCCAAAATGGATGGCGCTGATGGCCACAAGCTGCCGGCGGGCCGCGCCGCCGAGGGAGAAGTTGTACCCGATGCAGATCAAAATTACGGCGCTGATGGGCGTGCCCAAAAAGGAGATAGTCTCTGTGAGCACCGGACCGACCCCCACCGCGTCCAGCCACGCCTTGGCGCCGGTGAGGTTGAGGGCGATCCCCAGCAGGGCGGCGATCAAATAGGGGGCGGTAATGATCTTGCGTATAATCCCCTTAAGAGAGACCTGCTCCTCCGCCCTCATGGAGAGGATGGAGATGGTGGGGACAGCCACCAAGATCTGAGCCACGTCCAGGGTAGCCATCCGGTAGACATTTTCCTGTCCGAAAAGCATCAGGAAAAGCGGGATGCCCAGCATGCCGCTCTCCTGCGCGGCAAAGAAGAGGGGGAGGTTGTGGTAGGGGAAGCGTGTTCCCCTACGGGCGCGAAAGGCCCACAGGGCCCCCGCCAGGAGCAGCGGCCACACCAGCACCATAGACGTCAGGGTCTCCACCTGAAAGCTGCTGGTGAGGCAGGAGTTGAACAGCACACAGGGCAGGGCGATGCGCACGGCAAACTGCTGCAGGCCGTCGGCCCCCTCCCGGGTGAGGATCTGCCGCCGGCGGGCCATGACGCCCACAAGAATGGCGGCGGCGATGGGTACAATAATTGTCAGGATCGACCAGAGTTTTTCCATAAAGTGCTCAGTTCTCTTTCCCCAGTACAGCCTGGTAGTAGTCTTTTTCAAGGATCAGCCGGGAGTAGGTAAAGCGGTTGGTGACATCCGACAGCACCCGGCGGACATAGTCGTAGTCCGGCTCGCCTCCACCCCAAGGGGTGTACTGGTCCTTAGAGGCCACGTAGGCCCCCTGATCGGTGAGGAAGCTGTAGTCGGAGAAGATCACAAGGCCCGGCGCGTCGGAGAGGATATCCCGCCCCATCACCAGCCGGGAGTCGTAGGGCAGGGCGAAGAGGTTGGCGAGCGTGGGCATGACATCGAGGCTGGAGCAGTACTTCTCCACGGTCACCGGCTCCTCCATCTCTGCATTCCACAGCAGAAGGGTGCTCTTGTAGAGCTCAAAGGCGGGGTCCACCTTGTGGCCCAGCAGCTCGCTGAACTGCTCATTGGTCAGGCCGTAGGGGTAGTGGTCCCCGGAGAGCACGATCACCGTGTCCTCTAATTTCCCCGCCGCGCGCAGCTGGTCGATCAGATTCTCCACCGCCCGGTCCAGCTCGATCTGACAGGCCATGTAGGCCCGGGCCGCCTCGGAGTAGGGGAGGTCCGCCACCAGCTCCCGGTTCTTGTAGGCGATATAGTTGCCCATGAAGTTGTACTGGAGATGGCCGCTGACGGTGAGGTAGTAGACCATGAAGCGGTCCTCGTCTATGTACTGCGGCACGCTGACCTCCATCATCTCCACATCCGACTCCGGCCAGGTCTCCCTGACGTCGAGGCCGTTGCCCACTCCATAGTATTCATAGCCCATGTTGGGATAGGACACATCCCGCCCGTAGTAGGTGTAGGTGTGGTCGTGGTAGGCCAAGGTCCGGTACCCTTGGGCGGAGAAGAGATGGCCAAAGCCAAAGGGCATGTAGTTCTCCCCGGAGCGCAGGTAGCTCCACACGCCGCCCTTGGGGATCAGGCCCGTGGTGGTGACATACTCCCCGTCGGAGGTGGACACGCCCCAGGAGGGGGTGTAGAAATTCTCAAAGCGGAAGCCCTCCTGGGAGAGGCGGTAGAGGGTGGGGGTCAGCTCCGGGTCGATGGCGATGGAGCTGTAGGCCTCCGCCACAATCCAGATGAGGTTCTTTCCCGCAAAGTACCCTGTCCACTCGTTTTGCTTGGTGGGGGTGACGGAGGCAAAATACTGGTGCATGCTCCGCAACGTCTCATCGCTCTCCCCGGCAATCAGGGCATCAAAGTCGATGTTTAGCACATTGTCCCCGTAAACCACCGGGATATCCTCCGCCGGCGACGCCTCATCCATATCATTCTCTGTGGCGGGCGGCTGCTCCAGCTCCTCCACAGGTTGCACAGGGGGCTCTACCGGCGTGCCGAATAGGGCCCGGCGCAGCTCCAGCCGGGTGGCGGTGACCACGCCGAACTGGGCCACCTGGCGCGGCTGGGCGTCCGACTGGAGGTAGAGATAGCGCAGAGGAAGAGTCCCCGCGGTCATCTGCAGCACCAGCATCACCGCCAGCAGCTGAACCGCCGCGGCGCCTGCGGCCCAGAGACAGCGGACCCGCCAGCTCTCCCCGCCCTCTGGGACCAGACGGCGGCGAAACACGACGGCGAGCACAAAGGGGATGGCAAAAAAGAGGATCCGCAGCAGATTTTCCCCAATCAGCGCCGCGGCCTGCCCCCCGAAGTCCCCGAAAACCATACCGGCCATGGTGACGGAAAACAGGGAGAAAAAGGTCTGAAACAGGTCGTAGTACACCATCTGGGCCCCCAGCCACACAGTCAAAAGCCCAGTACAGAGGATCAGCAGCGCCCGTCCCGCCCGCACCGGCACCGCGGCGCACAAAAGGCCCAGCAGTGCCGCTACCGGCAGGGAGAACAACAGCGTCCAGAGAGCGCCATCCCACGAAAACAAATGGCAGGCAATCTTGACAAAAAACTCTAAATAGGCTAACAGCAGGAAAAAGAACAAAGTGGTAACCAGGGGGCGGTAGAAGCAGCGCTCCGAGAGCCGCCGCAGACGGCGGCCCGGATGGCGCGCCAGTCGTTTTCCAGTCATCGCTCGGTCCCTCCTGCAGCTCTTTCTCTCTGAGTATATCTCCCAGTCGGTTTATTGTAAGCCCTCCCGGACCGTTTGTCAATTTCCGACAGAAATTATTTCCTCCTCCTCCAAAATTTTTACAAAATTTGGGAAACACTTGCCCCGGAGAGGGTTTTATGGTAGGATAAATGGCAGAAAAGGAGGTCACGACTACATGCAGACAATTTTTCTCCATGGACTGGGCCAGGGTCCCGACAGCTGGGAGCAGACTGTCGACGCGCTGGGGGTGGACGCCCTCTGTCCCGACCTGTTCGCCCCTTTTTCCAAGGGAAAGCCTACCACCTATGCCACGATCTATGACGCCTTTGCCGCTTACTGCGAGACCCTGACGCCGCCCTTTCACCTGTGCGGCCTCTCCCTGGGCGCCATCGTGGCCATGCACTATGCCCTGGACCACCCAGACAGGACAGCCTCCTTGGTGCTGATTGCCGGCCAGTACCGCACCGCCAAGTCGCTGGTTATCATGCAGAACATCCTTTTCCGGCTGCTCTCCGCCTCCTCCCTGCGGGGCATGGGGCTGAAAAAGAAGGAGCTGATCAAGCTGACCAACTCCGTATCCAAGCTGAACTTCAGCCGCCGGCTGGGGGAGATCACCTGTCCTACCCTGCTGCTGTGCGGGGAGAAGGACCAGGCCAACCGGAAGGCCTCGGAGCAGATGGTTCTCAAGATCCCCAACGCCTCCCTCCAGTGGATCCCTGGGGCCGGCCACGTGGTCAACTACGAGGCGCCGGCGGCTCTGGCCGCCTCCATGAAGGCCTTCTACGGCAGCTTTGTGAGGGAATAGAGCGGACAGATGACAAAAGCGCTGGGCTTTTTACAGCCCAGCGCTTTGCTTGTCAAAAAACCTGCAGCATTTCGCACCCGCAGAAGAGGGGAAAATGAAATTTCGTCATTTCCAAGGACATGTGCCTTGGAAATGACACCACTCACGAAATTTTTGCCGACAATTTCGCAAGAAATCGAGGCGGAAATTTCGTGGGGCTTAACTCGAAAGAGTGGCGAAGCCACTTTTTCGACAACTTTAGCAGAGCTTGGCGCCGGCGGGAATGGCATCGTCCACCATAATGAGGTGGAGCTTCTCCTCCCCCTTCTCCTTGTGGGTGGCGGAGATCAGCATGCCGCAGCTGTCCAGCCCCATCATCTTCCGGGGGGGCAGGTTCACGATGGCCACCAAGGTCTTGCCGATGAGCTCCTCAGGCTTATAGTACATAGCGATGCCGGAGAGGATCTGCCGGTCGGTGCCGGTGCCGTCGTCGAGAGTGAAGCGCAGAAGCTTGTTGGACTTCTTCACGTTCTCACAATGTTTTACCTTCACCGCCCGGAAGTCGCACTGGCAGAAGGTGTCAAAGGGCACCTGCTCGGTGAGCTGGGGCTCTATCTCGACCTCCGGCAGGGCCGCCTTTTTGGCGGCGGCCTCCGCCGCCTCCAGCTGGGCAAGGGCCTTCTCCATGTCCACCCGGGGGAACAGGTTCTCTCCCTTAGTGGGGGCGGCAGTGGAGCGCAGCACGCCCCAGCGGCCGGCGGCCTCCCAGGTGCGGCAGCTGTCACAGGCGCTGATCTGGTCAAAGAGCTTGTCCATGCTGTCCGGCATAAAGGGGCTCAGCAGCACGCCGCAGATGCGGATGGTCTCCAGCAGGTTGTAGAGCACATGGGCCAGCCGGGCGCCGTTATGCTCCATATCCTTGGCCAAGGTCCATGGGGCGTTCTCATCGATATACTTGTTGGCCCGCTGGATGACCTGAAACACCTCGTCCAGAGCCTTATGGGGGGCGTAGGCGTCCATGGCGGCCTCATAGCGATCCCGCAGAGTGGAGGCCATGGTCTTCAGCTCTGTATCAAAGATCTCCGGCGCCGCCCAGTCCCGGCTGCCCTCCGGCAGCTGGCCGCCGAAGTACTTGCCCACCATGGCGGTGGTGCGGGAGAGGAGGTTGCCAAGGTCGTTGGCCAGGTCCGTGTTGATGGTCTGGATCAGCAGCTCGTTGGAGAAGTTGCCGTCGCTGCCGAAGGGGAAGGTGCGCATGAGGAAGAAGCGCAGGGCGTCCACCCCGAACTGCTCGGCTAAGATATAGGGGTCCACCACGTTTCCC
>CAJFUI010000034.1 GCA_904420145.1 uncultured Oscillospiraceae bacterium | reverse complement strand
TATGACCTCGGAAATATTACAAATCCCCAATCCCGTGTCGATCAGCAAGCTGCGCTCTGTGCCGTTCAAAAGGTAACAGTGCGTCTCCTCCCAATGACGGTATTCGCTCACGATGTAGGTGTCTCTATCAGCTTTGTCTACTGTGAACCAATCGTTCATTCTGCTTTTCCCCATTCTGATTTGGCGTTTTATTATTATTGAAATAGCATATCATACGGCCGCTGATAAATCCACCCCTTTACCGCCCGCCCCAGCCAAGGGACCACCAGGGCCGCTTGCGGCCCTTCTCCGCCTGTTCCCTCTGCTTATCGGCCTCCACAGCCAGCGAAAAAGAAACCCTCAAGTCCTTATCGATAAGGACTTGAGGGTAAAAATTTTTACTCCCACTCGATTGTACCGGTGGGCTTTGGCGTCAAATCAAACAGCACCCGGTTGACCCCCTTTACCTCGCGGGTAATCCGCCCGGTGATGTGCTGAAGCAGGGGGAAGGGCACATCCTCCACGGTGGCGGTCATGGCGTCCACAGTGTTCACCGCCCGGATAATCACGCACCACTCGTCGGCCCGGCGGCCTTCCCGGACGCCCACACTCTTCAGGTCGGGGATAGCGGTGAAGTACTGCCACACCTTGCCTGCCAGGCCGTTTTTGTCAAACTCCTCTCGGAGGATGGCGTCGCTCTCCCGTACGGCCTCCAGCCGGTCACGGGTGATGGCCCCGAGGCAGCGGACTCCAAGGCCCGGGCCGGGGAAGGGCTGGCGGTACACCATGGAATCGGGCAGGCCCAGCGCCTTGCCGCAGGCGCGGACCTCATCCTTGAAGAGCATCTTCAGGGGTTCCACCAGTTCAAACTTCAGATCTTCCGGCAGGCCGCCCACGTTATGGTGGCTCTTGACCGCCTTCACCGTCTTGGTGCCGCTCTCGATGATGTCGGGATAGATGGTCCCCTGCCCGAGGAAGGAGATGCCCTCCAGCTTCCGGGCCTCCTCCTCAAAGACCCGGATGAACTCCGCGCCGATGATCTTGCGCTTGCGCTCCGGATCGCTGACGCCGGCCAGCTTGTCCAAAAAGCGGTCCACCGCGTCCACATAGATCAGATTGGCCCCCATCTCCTCCCGGAAGACCCGGACCACCTGCTCCGGCTCCCCCTTGCGCAAAAGGCCGTGGTTGACGTGGACACAGGTCAGCTGGTCGCCGATAGCCCGGATCAGCAGAGCGGCCACCACCGAGGAGTCCACGCCGCCGCTGAGAGCCAGCAGCACCTTCTTGTCCCCTACCTGCCGGCGGATCAGCTCTACTTGGTCGGCGATGAAGTTGTCCATGTTCCAGTTGGCCTCCGCCTGGCAGGTACCGAAGACGAAGTCCCGGATGGCCTTCTCCCGCTCCGCGCCCTCTGCTGCCAGCGGGGCGCTCCCCTTGTGGTCCACGGCCCAGATGGGCAGGCCGCTGGTATAGACCGCCTCAGAGGCGTCGATCTCCACGCCGTCCACCACCCGGTTGGGCCCGCCATTGAGAATAATGCCCTTCACATTGGGCAGCGCCGCCAGTTCTCCAGCGGAGATGTCATGGGGGTGAATCTCCGTGTAGACCCCCATAGCGCGGATCTCCCGGGCCAGTCTGGGGTTCTCCCCGCTGCCCAGGTCCAAAATCAAAATCATATCCTGCTTCATTTCCCTGTTCCTCCTCTGTCTCTCTATCTAAGGCCGGCAGCACCCTGCGCTCCGGCCAAATCTATTGCACAGCAAAAGCGCGTTAGGCGCTGATCTGACACAGTTTTACTTCCCCCGCTTCTTCTCATCGACGAACCGGCGGATGGCGTCGAAGCTCTCTGCGCTGATGACATGCTCCATGCGGCAGGCGTCCTCCGCCGCCACCGTGGGCGTTACCCCGATAGAGGTCAGCCACGCGGAGAGGAAGGTATGGCGCTCATAGATGCGCTCTGCAATCTCCCTTCCGGAGGGCGTCAGGGTGATATGGCCCTCGCCGGTAATCTCCACATAACCGTTTTCCCGCAGCTTTTTCATGGCGATACTGACGCTGGGCTTGGAGAAGCTCATGGCGGAAGCGATATCAATGGCATGGACCTCTCCGTTGCGCTGATTCAAAATCAGAATAGTCTCCAAGTAATTTTCCGACGACTCCTGTATCTTCAACGGCTGCCGCTCCTTTCCTTTTCAAATGGCATCAAACGTTCCGATGGATATGTTACGGACAGTATAGCATAATTCTGGCGGATCTGACAAGCAAAATCATGCTCTCTTCGGCGAATCGCACGGACGAGAAAAAAGCGGGCTTTTACCAGCGAAAAGATGCAGAAGGCAGTTGACGCGGAGAAAAAAAGGCATATAATAGGAGGCGCTGAAAATTGATATATCAACAATAGGGCGCAGCGGCGCCTGTCAGAAGGAAAGGAACGGAGCAACCATGGAATATGCGGTCCACACCCTGCTGGCCAGAACGGCCCACTCTATGCAAAACTATCTCCGGCCCCACCTCAGCAAGCTGGGCCTCTCTCCAGGCCAGCCCAAGGTGCTGCGCTGTCTCACCAACTGCGGCCCCTGCTCCCAGCGGATGCTCTCCGACTACTGCGAGGTGGATCCGGCGGCTATCTGTCGGACGCTGGAGGGGATGGAGCGCAGCGGCTTCCTCATCCGGCGCCCCTGCAAAACGGACCGCCGGGCCGGCGAGGTGGCCCTGACCGAGAAGGGGGCGGAAACCTTCGCGGCATGGGAAAAACAGTGCGTACAGATCGAGGACCGGATGCTGCAGGGCTTCTCCCCGGAGGAGCGGCAGCAGCTGTCGGAATTTTTGGCCCGGGCCTACCGGAACGTAGGCGGCAGGCTGCTGTAGAGGGAGGGATGCGTCTTGCACGATTTGACCTATATCGCCCGCTATCTGAAGAAGTGCCGCAGAGATCTGCTGCTGGCCATCTTTTTGGTCTTCTTCGAGTGCATCTTCGAGATGGTCATTCCCCTTTTGATGACGGATATTGTGGATGTGGGCATCCCCAACCGGGACATTCCCTTTATGCTGCGCCAGGGAGGGCTGCTGGTGCTGTGCGCCCTGCTGGCTCTGGTCACGGGGCTGCTCTACGCCCGCTACGCCGCCCGGGCGGCCTACCGCTTCGGGGCGGAGCTGCGTCTGGCGGAGTACCAGCGGCTGCAGGATTTCTCCTTCTCCAATTTAGACCACTTCTCCGTCCCCTCCCTGGTCACCCGCATGACCACAGATGTGACCGTGATGCAGAACGCCGTGAACAACGGCCTGCGGCCTCTGGTGCGCAGCCCGGTGATGCTGTTCATGGGGATTTTCATGGCCTTTCTCCTCAACGCGAAGCTGGCTCTGGTGTTTGTGGTCTGCGCCCCCATTCTCGGCGCCATTTTAGCGGTGATCGTCCACAAGGTAAGCCCCCTTTACCACCGGCAGCAGAAGGCTATGGACCACGTCAACGGTTTTATTCAGGAAAACCTCACCGCCCTCCGGGCCATCAAGGCCTTTGTCCGGGGAGAATTTGAGGCAGAACAGTTCGACGGGGTAAACACCGAGCTGATGGACGCCAGCCGGAACACCTTCCGCCGGGCGGTGCTGAACCTCCCCGCCTTTCAGGCCACCATGTACTTAGTAGTGGTGCTCATCATGTGGTACGGCGGGCGGTTTATCTTAGTCGGCACCATGTCGGTGGGGGATCTGACCGCCTTTCTCAGCTATGTGCTGCAGGTGATGAACTCCCTCATGCTCATCTCCAACGTATTTCTGATGCTTACCCGCTCCCTCGCCAGCGCCAAGCGGATCCGGGAGGTGCTGGAGGAACAGCCCTCCCTCACCCAGCCGGACCATGCAGCCCCAGAGGTGCCAAACGGCCAGATCGACTTTGAGGGCGTCTCCTTCCGGTATGCCAGGGACTCCGAGAAACCCGCCCTCTCCCATGTAGAGCTCCACATCAGGGCCGGCGAAACCGTAGGGATCATCGGCGGCACCGGCAGCGCCAAGACCACGCTGGTGCAGCTGATTCCCCGGCTGTACGATGCCACCGAGGGGACCGTTCGGGTGGGCGGACGGGACGTGCGGGAATACGACCTTGCGGTGCTCCGGGACGCGGTGGGCATCGTGCTGCAAAAAAACGTCCTCTTCTCCGGCACCATCCGGGACAATCTGCGCTGGGGCGATCCCAACGCCGACGACGAGACCCTCTGGCGGGCCTGCCGGCAGGCCTGCGCCGACGAGTTCATCCGCCGCATGCCCAAGGGGCTGGATACGGACCTTGGGCAGGGGGGCGTCAACGTCTCCGGCGGCCAAAAGCAGCGGCTGTGTATCGCCCGGACGCTGCTGAAAAAGCCGAAGGTACTGATCTTTGACGACTCCACCAGCGCCGTGGACACAGCCACCGAAGCGAAGATCCGCGCCGCCCTCGCCGCTCTCACCGATGTGACCAAGCTCATCATCGCCCAGCGGATCACCTCGGTGATGGAGGCCGACAAGATCGTCATATTAGAGGACGGCCGGATCCACGCAGTGGGCACCCACGAGCAGCTTTTGAAAACAGATTCCATCTATCAGGAGATCTATGCTTCTCAGATGAAAGGAGGTGAGGACGGTGACGCCGAAGAATGCTGAAGGAAAGCGCCCGCAAAATCTGCGGCGGACGCTTGGCACCTTCCTCTCCTACCTGGGGCGGCACAAGGTACTGCTGGTTCTGGTGGGACTTTTGGCCGCCATCAGCGCCACCGCCAACCTCCTTGGCACCTATATGATTAAGCCTGTGGTGGCTCAGGTGATGGAGGGGGGGAGCCTTTCCGGTCTGATTGCCGGCGTGGCGCTGACCGCCGCCATCTATGCGGCGGGGGCCCTCTCCACCCTCGGCTACACCCAGATCATGGTGCGGGCCGCCCAGAAGGTGCTCTACGACATCCGCCGGGATCTGTTCAACCATCTGCTGAAGCTGCCCCTGCGGTATTTTGACGCCCACCGGAAGGGGGAGCTCATGAGCCTGTTTACCAACGACGTGGATACCATCTCCGACGCGCTGAACAACAGCTTCGCCATGCTCATCCAGAGCTTCATCCAGGTGGTGGGGACGCTGGCCCTGCTGTTTCTGCTCAACTGGCGGCTGAGCCTGATCGTGGTCCTTGGCTATCTGGCCATGTTCCTGTACATCCGCTACAGCAGCAAACGCAGCAAGTACTACTTCCACCGCCAGCAGGCCTGCCTCGGGGAGCTGGACGCCTATATCGAGGAGATGGTGGCCGGCCAGAAGGTGGTGAAGGTCTTCAACCACGAGCAGAGCAACCTGGAGGACTTTATCCTCCGCAACGAGAATCTGTGCCAGGCGGGCACCAGCGCTCAGAGCTACGCCGCCACCATGATCCCCGCCGTGGTGAGCATCTCCTATCTCAATTACGCCATTATCGCGGTGCTTGGCGGCATTATGGTGATCCTCGGCTGGTCCGATGTGCCCAGTCTCGCCAGCTACCTGGTGTTTGTCCGCCAGTCCGCCATGCCCATCAACCAGTTCACCCAGCAGGGCAATTTCCTGCTGGCCGCCCTGGCCGGGGCCGAGCGGATCTTCGGCGCCATGGAGGAGGAGCCGGAGGTGGACGAGGGAACCGTGGAACTGGTGAATGTCCGCGAAAACGGCGACGGCACCATGACCCCCTGCGCGGAAAAAACCGGCGCCTGGGCCTGGCGGGACAGCGCCCATGCGGACGCCCCTCTTGTGCCCCTGCGGGGGGATGTACGCTTTGACCACGTGACCTTTGGCTACGACATAGAGCAGACCATTCTCCATGACATCTCCCTCTATGCCAAGCCCGGACAGAAAATTGCCTTTGTGGGCTCCACCGGCGCGGGGAAGACCACCATTATCAACCTGATCAACCGTTTTTATGACGTCACCGGCGGACGCATTACCTTTGACGGCATCGATGTGCGGGACATCCGCAAGGACGACCTGCGCAGGAGCCTTGGCGTGGTGCTGCAGGATACCCACCTGTTTACCGGCACCGTGGCGGACAACATCCGCTTCGGCAAGCTGGACGCTACCGACGAGGAGGTGCGGCGGGCGGCGGTGATTGCCAACGCCGACTCCTTTATCAGCCGCCTGCCCCAGGGATATAACACCATGGTCACTGGGGATGGGGCCAACCTGTCCCAGGGCCAGCGGCAGTTGTTAGCGATCGCCCGGGCCGCCGTGGAAGATCCCCCGGTACTGATCTTAGATGAGGCCACCTCCTCCATCGACACCCGCACCGAGGCCCTCATCGAGAAGGGGATGGACCACCTGATGGAGGGCCGGACGGTGTTTGTCATCGCCCATCGCCTCTCCACCGTGCGCAACGCCAATGCCATCATCGTGCTGGAGCACGGCAGCGTGCAGGAGCGGGGCGACCATGCAGACCTGCTGCGGCAGAAGGGGGAGTACTACCAGCTCTACCACGGGATGTTCGAGCTGTCCTAAGCAGAGGGGATACAGAAAAAGGCCCGGCACAGAGGGTTCTGTGCCGGGCCTTTTTGAGCTTTTCTTTTTGCCATTACTCGATGGCGATCCGGTGGGGATTCTCGGGCAGGGCGGCGTTTGCCTTGGGAATCCGTACATGCAGCACGCCGAACTCGTACTTGCACGTCACGTCCTCCGGGCGGATGTCGCCCACATAGAAGCTGCGGCTGCAGGCGCCGGCATACCGCTCCTTGCGGATGTAGCGGCTGTCCTCATCTTCCTCGTCCTTATCCAAGCCCTTGGCGGCACTGACGGTGAGATAGCCGTCCTTCAGCTCCACATGCACCTCGTCCTTCTTAAAACCAGGCAAGTCAATAGATACCTTATAGCAGTCCCTGGCCTCCTTTACATCGGTCTTCATCAGGTTTTTGGCATGTTTTCCGTACAAAGGATTACGTTTTCCGAAAAATTCCTTGTCAAAGTCGTCAAAGAAATCATCAAACAAATTTTCACCAAAAATGCTGGGCAACATATTGTATTCCTCCATTCGATTAAAATTGCTTTGCCCGATCGGAGGTCATTCACGGCCTTCTTTCTTGGTACGCTTATAGCATAGCCCCACATTTTAGCACTGTCAATAGGCGAGTGCTAATGTTTACAATCCCTTCACATATTGTGCAATAAAAAGACATAATTTGACACTAAGATAAAATATGGAAAAGGCAATATGTCCAGTCAAGCCGGACATGTTTCGTTCTTTATGGTATGCTTGGAGAACATTTTGAACAAAACATATGATGTAAAAAGGAGGTCTCCCCATGAACGAAGTGAAACCGCCGAAGAAGCCCCTACTCTACTACTATGTAATTGCTATGCTGCTGCTCCTGCTCTTTCAGTTCCTTGCCCTGCCGATGCTGTCACAGGCGCGGATCCAAACGGTGGACTACAACACCTTCAATTCCATGATAGAAAACGGAGAGGTTGGACAGGTTGAGATTCAAGAACAGGATAACCGGATCCTCTTTACCAATAAGGAGGGGACAGCTGTCTATAAGACCGCCATGCTGCCAGATGACACCCTGACGGAGCGTCTTTTGGATGCGGGGATTTCCACCTCCGGAGAGGAGATCGAACAGACCTCCCTCCTTGCGTCCATTCTCAGCTGGGTCATCCCCATCGCCATCTTCATCGCCATCGGCCAGTATATGTCTAAAAAGATGATGGACCGGGCGGGCGGTCCCAATGCGCTGGCCTTTGGCAAGAGTAATGCCAAGGTGTATGTAAAGTCCTCTGACGGCATTAAATTTTCCGATGTGGCCGGCGAGGACGAGGCCAAGGAGAACCTAAAGGAGATTGTGGAGTACCTCCACGATCCCCAGAAGTATCAGGAGATCGGGGCTTCCATGCCTAAGGGCATTCTGCTGGTAGGCCCTCCGGGCACTGGCAAAACCATGTTAGCGAAGGCTGTGGCCGGCGAAGCCAATGTTCCCTTCTTCTCCATGTCCGGCTCGGAATTTGTGGAGATGTTTGTGGGCATGGGTGCCTCTAAGGTCCGTGACCTGTTTAAACAGGCCAAGGAGAAGGCCCCCTGCATCGTGTTCATCGACGAGATCGACGCCATCGGTCAGAAGCGAAATGCCGGTGCCTACGGCGGCAACGATGAGCGCGAACAGACACTCAACCAGCTGCTCACAGAGATGGATGGCTTCGAGGGGGACACCGGCGTCATCATTTTGGCGGCCACCAACCGCCCTGAGGCGCTGGATCCTGCCCTGACCCGGCCCGGACGGTTCGACCGCCGGGTACCGGTGGAGCTGCCTGACCTGCAGGGCCGGGAGGATATCCTCAAGGTCCACGCCAAGAAGATCAAGGTGGCGGAGGATGTGGACTTCAACAAGATCGCCCGCATGGCCTCCGGCGCCAGCGGCGCGGAACTGGCCAACATCGTCAACGAGGCCGCCCTCCGGGCCGTCCGGGACGGCCGTCGCTTCGCCACCCAGGCGGACATGGAGGAGAGCATTGAGGTGGTCATCGCCGGCTACCAGAAGAAGAACGCCATCCTCACCGACGAGGAGAAGAAGATCGTGGCCTATCACGAGGTTGGCCACGCCCTGGTGGCGGCACTGCAGACCCACTCCGCTCCAGTGCAGAAAATCACCATCATCCCACGGACCTCCGGCGCTCTGGGCTACACCATGCAGGTGGAGGAGGGCAACCATTACCTCATGAGCCAGGCGGAGTTAGAGAACAAGATCGCCACCCTTACCGGCGGCCGGGCCGCCGAGGAGCTGGTGTTCCACTCCGCCTCCACCGGCGCCTCCAACGATATCGAGCAGGCCACCAAGCTTGCCCGGGCTATGATTACCCGGTACGGTATGAGCCGCGACTTCGGCATGGTGGCTCTGGAGACGGTGCAGAACCAGTATTTAGGCGGCGACTCCTCTCTGGCCTGCTCCGCTGAGACCGCGGCGGAGATCGACAAGCAGGTGGTGGAGCTGGTGAAGCGCCAGCACGAGAAGGCCGCCAAGATCTTGGAGGAGAACCGCGCCAAGCTGGATGAGATCTCCCAGTACCTCTATGAGAAGGAGACCATCACCGGGGAAGAATTTATGGAAATCCTCAACCGCTGATCCAGCATTTCTATGGGATTCGGCGAAAGGACGCCCACACCTGATTTCGGTATGGGCGTCCTTTTTTGGCGCTTGGGGGACAGCTCCCCGCAGGTGGGCGCAAGGCCCTCTCCTGACCGCCGGAGGCAGGGCTCTGGCGGTTACAGGATGTCGATGTACTCCCCGGCCAGGGCCTTGTTCATGCTGCGGACGGCACAGAACTTTCCGCACATAGAGCAGCTGTCCTCGTGCTCCGGGGCCCGGCTGTCCCGGATGCTCTTGGCGGTCTCCGGGTCGATGGCACATTCCCACTGCTTCTCCCAGTCAAAGGTCCGCCGGGCGTCGGCCATGGCATCGTCCAAGTCCCGGGCGTGGGGGACCTTTTTCGCGATGTCGGCGGCGTGGGCCGCGATCCGCGAGGCAATGATGCCCTGCTTCACGTCGTCCACGTTGGGGAGGGCCAGATGCTCAGCGGGGGTGACATAGCAGAGAAAGGCCGCGCCGGAGGCCGCCGCCATGGCGCCGCCGATGGCGGCGGTGATGTGGTCGTAGCCCGGGGCGATGTCGGTGACGATGGGGCCGAGGACATAGAAGGGGGCCCCCATGCAGATGGTCTGCTGGAGCTTCATGTTGGCCGCGATCTGGTCCATAGGCATGTGGCCGGGGCCCTCCACCATCACCTGCACGTCCTTCTCCCATGCCCGCTTGGTCAGCTCGCCGAGGCGGACCAGCTCCTCAATCTGGCAGACATCGCTGCCGTCGGCAAGGCAACCGGGACGGCAGGCGTCGCCGAGGGAGATAGTCACGTCGTACTCCCGGCAGATGTCGAGAATGTCGTCAAAGTACTCGTAGAAGGGGTTCTCCTCCCCGGTCATGCTCATCCAAGCAAAGACCAAGGAGCCGCCCCGGGAGACGATGTTCATCTTCCGCTTGTGCTTTTTGATCTGCTCAATAGTCTTGCGGGTGATGCCGCAGTGGAGGGTAACAAAGTCCACCCCGTCCTCGGCGTGGAGGCGGATGACGTCGATAAAATCCTTGGCGCTGAGGGTGGCCAGATCCCGCTGGTAGTGAATCACGCTGTCATAGACCGGGACGGTGCCGATCATGGCGGGGCACTCGCTGGTGAGCCTGCGGCGGAAGGGCTGGGTGTCGCCGTGGGAGGACAGGTCCATGATGGCCTCGGCTCCCATGTTCACGGCGGCCATGACCTTCTGCATCTCGATGTTGTAGTCCTTGCAGTCCCGGGAGACCCCCAGGTTTACGTTGATCTTGGTGCGCAGCATGGAGCCCACGCCGTTGGGGTCGATGCAGGTGTGGAGCTTATTGGCGCAGATGACCACCTGTCCCCGGGCCACCAGGTCCCGGATCTCCTCCTCCGTGCGGTACTCCTTTTGGGCCACTGCCTTCATCTCCGGGGTGATGATGCCCCGCCGCGCCGCGTCCATCTGTGTGGCATAATTTCTCATGACTGTTGCTTCCTTTCCAAGTGAATTTATGGGTGGGCCGCCTCTGCAAAGCGGCTGTTGAGGTCAAAATTGTGCTGCATGGGTCCAAAACCCCGGCCGAGGTCCAGCATGGCTGACAGCGCGCCGGAGAGATACTCCTTGGCCCGCCCCACGGACTCCGTAAGAGGAAAGCCCTTGGCTAAGTTGGCCGCGATGGCCGAGGACAACGTGCACCCCGTGCCGTGGGTATTGGGGTTGTCGATGTGCCGGCCCATAAACCAGCGGAAGGCCCCGTTGGCGTAAAGCAGGTCGTTGGCGTCATTGACGCTGTGGCCGCCCTTCAGCAGCACGGCGCAGCCGTAGGACTCGCCGATCCGCCTCGCCGCCTCCGCCATATCCTCCTTGGTGAAAACAGGCATTCCCGACAGAATCTCCCCTTCCGGAATGTTCGGCGTCACAAGGTCGGCGAGGGGCAGAAGGGCGCTGCACAGCATGGACACCGCGTCCTGCCGCAGCAGCCTCGCCCCGCTGGTGGACACCATGACGGGGTCCACCACAATGTTTTTCGCCCCATAGTGCCTCAGCCGCCGGGCAATCACCTCAATGAGCGCCGCTGAGGATACCATGCCGATTTTCACCGCGTCGGGGAAGATGTCCTCGAACACGGCGTCGATCTGCTCCTGCAAAAAGGCAGGAGTGGCCTCCTGAATGTCTCGAACGCCGGTTGTGTTCTGCGCTGTCAGTGCCGTGACGGCACTCATGGCGTAGACACCATTCATCGTCATTGTCTTAATATCTGCCTGAATGCCGGCGCCTCCGCAGGAATCGCTGCCTGCGATGGATAATGCTGTTCTCATCTTTTCCTTCCTCTTTTCGATCACTGCATTACTTTTTTATAGCGACAGAGAGTGGTGCCCCCGGTCTGCCGCTGGAAT
Organism: uncultured Oscillospiraceae bacterium; assembly: GCA_904420145.1. GTDB lineage: Bacteria > Bacillota > Clostridia > Oscillospirales > Oscillospiraceae > CAJFPI01. The sequence continues at coordinate 7,180 of CAJFUI010000034.1, read as the reverse complement.
TCACTTTTGCTGGGCAAGGGCGAAAAAATCCTCGCTGTGCCCATAGTCAGTTAAATAGCAGTCGGACAGGGCGCACAGCGCCGCCTGCTCCGGCTCATAGGGGTCGTACACCGCCGCCACCACAAAGCCGTCGGCCTTGGCGGTACGGACGGCGTGGAGGGCGTCCTCAAACACCGCCGTCTCCGACTTTTTCGTGCCCAAATGGGCGAGGGCGATCCGGTAGATGGCCGGCTCCCCCTTCCCTTCCACGCCGAGATCGGCACAGGAGAACACCTGAGAGAAACAGTCCAAAACGCCGCAGCGGCGCAGGGTCTCCCGGGCCAGAGCACCGTCATTGGCGGTGGCCACACACAGCCGGATGCCCAGATTCTTCAGACGGCGCAGGAAATCCTCCGCCCCCGGCTTGAGCTGTGCCTCCTCCTGATAGAAGCGGCGGATCATGTCATTGACCCCCGCCACAATGCGGGGAATGGGCAGTGCCACACCGTAGTGCTCCTGATAGTACCGGGCGGCCTGCTCCGTACTGAAGGTCTTGAAGGTCTCCCCCAAGCATTCCCTTGGCTCGTACCCGATGGAGCGGAGGTACCGCTCCCCGAGGGTGGACCAGATGGCCATGGAGTCCAGCAGGGTGCCGTCCAAGTCAAAGATGGCCCCCCGGATCACGGCGCTGTGATGGTCTCCGCCACCGCCCGGAGATCAGCGGCGGCCTGCCGGATATCGGGGGCGGCAAAGATGGCCGATACCACGGCGATACCCGCCATGCCTCCGCCCTGGAGCGCCGCCGCGTTTTCCATGCTGATGCCGCCGATGGCCACGGCGGGGATGGAGACGCTGCCGCAGATCTCCTTCAGCTGTTCCCGGGTGATGCGGATGGCATTTTTCTTGGTGGGGGAGGGAAACACCGCTCCCACGCCGAGGTAGTCGGCGCCGGCTCTCTCGGCGGCTCTCGCCTGCTCCACCGTCTTCGCGGTGGCCCCGATAATGAAGTCCTTGGGGACCATCTGCCGGAGCTGGGCCACCGGCGTGTCCTCGATCCCCACATGAACGCCGTCGGCGCCGCTCTGGAGCGCCACGTCCACGTTGTCGTTGATAATGAGGGGCACGCGGTAGCGGCGGCAGAGGGCCTTGACCTCCACCGCCTCCGCGGTGAAATCCGCCGCATCCATGTCCTTTTCCCGCAGCTGGACAATGGTGGCGCCCCCCTGCAGGGCCTCCTCGATCTGCTCATATAGGGTCTGTCTGCCCACCCACGCCCGGTCGGTGATGGCGTAGAGCAGCAGCACCTCTCTCTGAAATTTCATGAAAACTCTCCTAAGTAGGTTACTACATCCCTGCACGTCATAGCGCCGCTCATGACGCAGCCGCCGGCGGCGCCGCTCTGCCGCACTGCGGCGATGTTTTCCGGGCTGACGCCGCCGATGGCGTAGACCGGAAGGGAGACCTTTTGGCACACCTCCCGCAAAAAGGCAAGGCCCCGGCCGGGGGTCCCCCGCTTGCAGTCGGTGTCAAACACGTGGCCGGCGGTGAGATAGGTGCACCCCAGTTTCTCCGCCTCTAAGGCCTCCTCCACGCTGTGGCAGGAGGCGCCGAGGACTGCAAAGACCGCTTTCTCCCTGTCAGTAAGGGTGCGGAGGACAGGCAGGGGCAGGTGGATCGCGGTGCAGCCCAGCGCCGCTGCCGCGCCCACAAAGCTGTGGAGGATGCAGGGGGTGCCGTGCCGCCGGCAGATAGAAAGCACCTGCTCCGCCAGCGAGCGGTAGGCGTCCTCCGCAAGGTCCTTCTCCCGAAGGAGGATTCCCGCCGGGCGAGCCGCGGCGATGGCCTCTATCCGCTCTAAAAAATCTCCGGCACACAGGGTGCGGTTTGTCACACAGAGGATGTCAGACATAGAGATAATCATTGAGGACGGGCTGCAGTCCCTCCCCGGCCATGTCCTGATACATCCTGTCGAGGCTGCGGCTGTCGTCGATCTCAAACTGCTCGTCCCCCTCAGCACCCTCCGACTCCTTCCCGCTGTATTTCCGCTCGTGGTCGCCGATGCCGGTGGACACGCCGGCGGAGACCTTGGTGGCGCAGATCTTCACGATGCCGTTGCGGAAGGCCGCGCTCTCCCGGGAGGAGACGGTGATTCCCACGAAGGGGAGGAAGATGCGGTAGGCGCAGAGGATCTGGCACAGCTGCCGTTCGTGGACGTCAAGGGGATTGATCTTGTCGTTGTTGATGATGGGGCGCAGCCGCGGGCAGGACAGGCTCATCTCCGCGTAGGGGTATTTGCGCTGGAGGTAATAGACGTGGAGGGCGCTGGCCAGGGCGTCCTTTCTAAAGTCCGAGAGGCCAAGGAGAGCGGAGAAGGCCACCCCCCGCATGCCGCCCATCAGCGCCCGCTCCTGGGCGTCGAAGCGGTAGGGCCACACCCGCTTGTGGCCCATCAGGTGGAGCTGCTCATACTTGTCCGTGTCGTAGGTCTCCTGAAACACGGTGACATAGTCCGCCCCGCACTGGTGGAGGTAGCGGTACTCGTCGGTGTTCACCGGGTAGATCTCGAGGCCCACCATGCGAAAATACTTCCGGGCCAGCTTGCAGGCCTCGCCGATATACTCCACGCTGGACATGGAGCGGCTCTCTCCGGTGAGGATCAAAATTTCCTCCATGCCGCTGTTGGCGATGACCTCCATCTCCCGCTCGATCTGCTCCATGGTCAGCTTCATGCGGTGGATATGGTTATAGCAGTTAAAGCCGCAGTAGACGCAGTAGTTCTCGCAGTAGTTGGCGATATAGAGGGGGGTAAAGAGGTAGACCGTGTTGCCGAAGTGGCGGCTGGTCTCCAGCCGGGCCCGCTGGGCCATCTTCTCTAAGAAGGGCTCCGCCGCCGGAGAGAGGAGGGCCTTGAAGTCCTCGATGGAGCACGTCTCATGCTCCAGGGCAGCCCTGACATCCCTCTCGGTGTACTGACCGTAGTCGTAGGCGCGGACCTGCCCCATTACCTGCTCACAGATATCGGACTGAATCTGCTCCATGCCAGGGAGATACTCCATATGGCTCTTCCGGCAGGAGGGGTCGGTCTCCAGCCGGTGCTTCTTCTCCAAGGCCGCCGGGGAGAGGTACTCCGAATCCACAAAGAACTGGTTTTCCATATCGCTCCCCCCCCCTTAGTCCCGGAGGAATCCGGTCAGCGGATCGGAGGCGGCGGCCCCCCGGGTCAAAACCCGGCCGAGGCCCGACAGGTACGCTTTCCGTCCCGCCTCAATGGCCTGCCGGAAGGCGGCGGCCATCATGGACAGGTTCCCGGCGGTGGCGAGGGCGGTGTTGGCCATAATAGCCGCCGCCCCCATCTCCATGGCCTCGCAGGCTTGGGAGGGCCGGCCGATCCCCGCGTCCACGATGATGGGGAGGTCGATCTCGTCGATGAGGATCTGAATGAAGTCCCGGGTGGCAAGGCCCTTGTTGGACCCGATGGGAGAGGCCAGAGGCATCACGGCGGCCGCCCCGGCGTTTACCAAGTCCCGGGCCACATTCAGATCGGGATACATATAGGGCATCACCACAAAGCCCTCCTTGGCGAGGATCTCCGTGGCCTTGATGGTCTCGTAGTTGTCGGGGAGGAGATACTTGGAATCCCGCATGATTTCGATCTTGACAAAGTCGCCGCAGCCCAGCTCCCGGGCCAAGCGGGCGATGCGCACCGCCTCCTCTGCGTTTCGCGCGCCGCTGGTGTTGGGCAGCAGGGTGACGCCCTTGGGGATAAAGTCGAGGATGTTCTCCTTCTCCTTCGTGTTGGCCCGGCGGACGGCGAGGGTAATGATCTCCGCCCCGGCATCCTTCACCGCCGCCTCAATGAGGTTCAGGGAGTACTTCCCTGAGCCGAGGATAAAGCGGGAGGTAAATTCGTGCCCGCCGATGATAAGTTTGTCTTGGTTCATATCCATTTCCTTCTTTCTTTAAGGTTCACATTCATTGGCCAAAATCCGCAGGACCATGTGGGCCTGATGGGCGGCGCAGAGCATCACCCGGGAGGACACCAGCCCCAAACCGTCGGATACGCCGCTGACGCCGTCGCCGCAGAGGTAGAAGCGGTCCGTCACCCTGCGGGTGCGGATAGCGTTGGCGCTGCCGAGGCCCGCCATGCCGGAGGCGGCGATGAGGTACTTCTCCGGCATGGTCTCCAGCACGACGCCGGCCAGCATGGCCTTGTCCTCCGCGCCGTCAAAGGCCTCACAGATGAGATCGGCCCCCGACAGCAGCTTGGCCGCGTTGTGCTCGTCCAAGCGGACGGTATGCATCTCATATTGGGTGTAGGGCGCGATCTCCAGCAGATTCTCCCGCAGGGCCTCGGTCTTGTACCACCCCACCTGGGATACCTTGTACTCCTGGCGGTGGAGATTGGTCACATCCACCCGGTCAAAGTCGATCAGAATCAGCCGCCCGATCCCCGCCCGTGCAAGGGAGACGGCGATGTGGGATCCGAGCCCCCCAAGACCGCAGACGGCCACGGAAGCGGCGGAGAATCGTTCCTGCAGCGCCGCCCCCTGCCGCTCCCGCAGGGCGGCCTGCATCTCTTCCTTCGAGGGGATCAGCTCAGCCACCTCCTACAAAGCTGACAACCTCCAGGCTGTCGCCGTCCACCAGTACGGTCTCACCGTACTGCGCCTTGGGGATGATCTCCCCGTTGCGCTCCACGGCGATGCGCTTAAGGTCATAGTCCGTGGCCGCCAGGTACGCCGCAAGGGTCTGCCCGGCCACGGGCAGGCTCTCGCCGTTGATTTTCACCATGCTCTTCACCTCCATGCAAAACAAAAAGCGGGAAGCCACCGATCTGGCAGCTTCCCGCTCTAACATCCATGCGATCCACAGGCATCCCTACGTTGGCATTATCCAAATCAGGTTATCGGTCCAAAGGTAACACCTTCATCTCAGCCTGTCTCACAAGCCCCCGTCTGTTAAATTGTCCTTTTCATTATACACCGATTCCGCCGAAATGCAAGAGGTTTCCTCCCCTCCTCCGGCAGATTTTTCCGCAGCCTCCCCTGCTGTGTCTTCGTCACAGAGCAGCAGAGGCCGCTCCCTTTTCAGCTCCTCCTGGTCAAGCTCATAGTAGGGCTGCTGATTCTGGCCGGTGACGGAGGTCTCGGACGGGGCGATCTTTCTCTCCCGGATCCTGTCGGTGGGGATAAGCCCGTACCGCCAATGCCGGTCCAAGTCCGACCGCTCCAAAAAGCCAAAAATCGACAAATTCTTGTCGTGGGCGTCGTTGTACAGAATCCAGTGCTGAATTTGAACACCCAAGCTCTCCAGCAGCGAAAACAGCTGCAGCTGTCCCACATTGATGCCGAACTTCCCGGATGCCGACTCATACTTGAACTTGACCTCCACGGCGCTGAGCCGGCCGTCCCTCCGCAGGGTAAAGAAGTCCACATTGACCATGGCGTCAAAATAGACGGACAAAAAGTCGTCTGCGAAGTTCCGCTCAACGGCGATTTTGCGCAGCAGGCCATGGGAGGCAAAAAAATCGATGCACCGGTTCTGCCGCTCGGAGTTCCGCACGCCGGCGGCAGCCTTCAGCACAGGCCGTATAGCGGAGAGCTGACAGCGGGCCAAAAACTGCTCCATGGGGATCCCCTCCCCCTGGCCGTTCTCATAAAAATACCAGGTGTCGTCCTTAGGATAGGCCCGGTAGCAGGGAAAGTGTGGGGAGAGGGTGTCTAACACAGCCTGGTCCACGGCGTTCAGGTGATCGGATACCAAGAAAAAATACCGCTGCCCATGGGCTACGGCGGACCACCAGCCACCGGTGTAACAGTCCGGCTCCGGCAGCAAAAACTGCCGCTCAAACAGGTATTCCGTGACATACCCCTCTAAAAGCGTGTGCTTGTCCCGCAAGAGCTGGCGCTCTGCACAGCCGGCCGCCTCAAACATAGGATCCCTCCCTCATGATGGCAGGTATTTTCCACAGGACTGCCTATTTTCTACAACGTACCACATCCGGCGAAGGAAGTCAAACTCTCCCGTCCGGGGAGCGCCGCCCGCCGTTTCTGGGAATTTTCTCCGCCCGGCCCGGGGGCGGCAGAAGCCGCCCCCCGGCGCCATACCGCTACAGCAGCTCACCGTACCGGCGGATATAGAGGTTTTTCACCGCGGTAGCCAGAGCCATATAGCCACAGACCAGCACAGCCAGCCAAAGGAAGTACGCGGGCGGAAGGGCGATCAGGCCCAGCGCTGTCCCCAGCGGCGTAAAGGGAATGGCGGTGACCACGGCGATCCCCGCGAAGGTGAGCAGGGCCACGGGGGCAGATGCCCGGCTCTGCACAAAGGGGAACTTGGGTGTGCGGAGCATATGGAGCACCAGTGTCTGACTCCACATGGACTCCACAAACCACCCCGTCTGGAACAGTGCCGTATACAGCGTCCGGGCAGCCGGATCCGTGAGCTGGGTATACAGCCGGCCGCCGGTCAGCATGGGACAGAGGAAAAAGTACATCAGCAGATAGGTGGCGATGTCGAACACCGAGCTGGTGGGGCCGAGCCACAACATAAAGCGGCTGATCCCTGAGGCATCCCACTTCCGCGGATGCTTCAGATACGCGGCGTCCACATTGTCCCAGGACATGGCAGTGCAGGAGATGTCGTAGATCAGATTGAGCAGAATCAGGTGGAGAGACGCCATAGGCAGGAAGGGCAGAAACGCGCTGGCCGCCAGCACGGAAAACATGTTTCCAAAGTTGGAGGAGGCGGTGATCTTGATATATTTGATCATGTTGGCGTAGGTCTTCCGCCCCTCGATGACCCCCTGCTCCAGCACCATCAGATCCTTCTCCAGCAGCACCACCGAGGCGGTCTCCTTGGCGATATCCACCGCCGTATCCACCGAGATGCCCACATCCGCGGCCTGCATGGCGGCCGCGTCGTTGATGCCGTCCCCCATATAGCCCACGCTGTGGCCGTTGTCCCGGAGCACACGGACCACCCGGGCCTTCTGGGCGGGGGAGAGCTTGGCGAACACGGTAATGTCCTCCGCCAGTTTTCCCAGCTCTTCGTCACTGAGCGCCTCTAAATCAGAGCCCAGCAGAATACGGTCCACATCCAGCCCCACCTGGCCGCAGATGGCCCGGGTAACCTTTTCGTTGTCTCCGGTCAAAATTTTCACCTGGACGCCATACTCCATCAGGGCCCGGATGGCTGCGGC
>CAJFUI010000033.1 GCA_904420145.1 uncultured Oscillospiraceae bacterium | reverse complement strand
GACCCGTGCGTTCTGACCCGGGCGGTGGTCGTGGTGGAGGCGGCGGCAGCCCTCGCCTCCTGCGAGGTGTTGGGGATATAGGGGCGCTTGTCGAAAAAGTGGCTGTAGCCACTTTTTCGAAGGAGTTGCAGCCCCCTGTGCGCAGATTTTGCCCGCTATCAGCGGACAAAATCCACACTTGTGGTCTGAGAAGTGTTTTTCCGACGCCGCAGCGAATAGAAAACATGCCGGAGGCATGTTTTCCGCGCAGGCCGCAGCGGCTACGCCGCGAGGAGGGAACTGGGTGCCGCCGGAAAAACGATTAGACTTTTCTGACACGCTGATAAAACGGGGGTGTGATTTTCTTGGAACAGCAAAGATGGGACAACTACGCCGTCGCCGCCGAGCAGGCAAAAGCGCTCTTTCTGCGCTACGACCAGGGGCGGATCATCGCGAAATTAGGGCTGCAGGCGGATGAGGCCTACCTCTACCTCCGCTTCTTGGACTTGGACTACCGGATCCACCGGCAGACCGGGGCGGTGGAGAAGCGGGAGGGAGCTGCCGCCTATGTGGACGGCGGCAGCTTCAACGAGGTGATGACCCTCTTCGACGTGCTGTGCTATTCCAAGGAGGGCGCCTATCTCTCCGGCCGCTGGGTGACGCTGTCGGCGCTGGGAGGCGGCGTCCACAGGGGCGGCCCCGCCGGCGGCATGTTCCAAGATGCTGTCGGGCGGATCTCCCAGCGGGAGGAGAGGCTCGGCGCTGTTCTGGAGCATCTGGGGGGCGTGGGGATGCCTAAGGGGGATATCGCCTATCAGATCCCGGTGTTTCCCTTCCTGCCCCTGTACGTCCAGTACTGGCGGGGGGACGAGGAGTTCCCGCCCCAGCTCAACCTCCTGTGGGATGCCAATACCACGGACTTTCTCCACTATGAGACCGTATACTATTTGACTGATTTTCTCCTCCGGCGGATTTTGCTGCTGCTGGAGCGGGAGAATCCGGTACATCAGGAAACGAAATGAAGCGCGGGATTCCCGCGAAAAAAGAAAGGAATACTGTCATGGATCTTGAGAGCTTACGCAAGGAAATCGACCAGGTGGATACCCAGATCACAGACCTCTTCGTCAAGCGCATGAAGCTGTGCGCCGAGGTGGCCCATTATAAGAAGAGCAAGGGCCTCAATATCGTCAACCAGGGGCGGGAGCGGGAGATTTTGGCCCGGGTGTCCGCCCAGGCAGGCGATGAGCTGGACGGCTATACCCGCATCCTCTTTGCCACCCTCTTTGACCTCAGTCGGTCCTACCAGAGCATGCTGATCACCGAGGACTCTCCCGTGACCCGGGAGATCGACGAGGCCCTGGCCAACACGCCCAAGATGCTGCCGAAGAAGGCGGTGGTGGCCTGTCAGGGGGTGGAGGGCGGCTACGCCCAGCAGGCCTGCGACAGGGTGTTCTCCTTCGCCGATATCATGTACTTCCGCACCTGGGAGGGCGTGTTCTCCGCAGTGCAGAAGGGCATGTGCCAGTATGGTATTCTGCCCATTGAGAACAGCTCCAACGGCAGTGTCAACGGGGTCTACGACCTGATGCACAAGTTCGATTTCCACATTGTCCACAGTGTGAAGCTCCATGTCAACCACAGCCTTTTGGCCCTCCCCGGGGCTACGCTGGGCGGCATCACGGAGATTTTCTCCCACGAGCAGGCTATCGGGCAGTGCAGCGCCTTCCTCAAGACCATGCCCACGGCCACCATCACCGTCTGTGAGAACACCGCCATGGCCGCCAAGATGGTGGCCGAGAGCGGCCGCACGGATGTGGCGGCCATCTCCAGCCCTATCTGTGCCCAGATGTACGGCCTCACGGAGTTGAAGGCGGGCATCCACAACACCGACAACAACTACACCCGCTTCATCCTCATCTCCAAGAAGCCGGAGATCTACCCCGGCGCCGACCACCTGAGCCTGATGTTCCGGGTGGGCCACACCCCCGGCTCGCTGACCCGGATCCTCTCCCGTTTCTCCTCCCTTGGCCTCAACATGACCAAGCTGGAGTCCCGGCCCATCTCCGGCGCCGACTTCCACTACCTGTTCTACATGGACTTCGAGGGCAGCATCTACGACGGCGATGTGCGCAAGCTCCTCAGCGAGCTGGAGCAGGAGCTGGAGATGTTCGTGTTCCTTGGCGCCTACACCGAGGAGTAAATTCCCAAAGGGCAGCTTTGCCCTCCGGTGCGCCGATAGGCGCAGAGCGTCTCCCCCCTGAAAGGGGGGCACCTGCGGCGGCGCGGAACATATTTTGACTTCTACCAAGGAGAACGCCTATGGAATATGGACTGATCGGCGCGAAGCTGGGGCACAGCCACTCCCCACGCATCCACCGCGCCTTTGCCTCTTACGATTACCAGCTGGTGGAACTGGGCGAGGAGGAACTGCCCGCCTTTCTCAAGGCGCGGCAGTTTAAGGGGCTCAACGTGACCATCCCCTACAAGCAGACGGTGATCCCCTACTGCGACGAGCTGGGGGAGACCGCCCGGCGCATCGGCAGCGTCAACACCCTGGTGGTGCGGCCGGACGGGAGCCTGTTTGGGGACAATATGGACTACTACGGCTTCTGCTATACCGCCAGGCGCGCCGGCGTGGACTTTACTGGGAAGAATGTACTGGTGCTGGGCACCGGTGGTACCTCCCTGACGGCTAAGGTGGCGGCGGAGGACATGGGGGCCGCGTCGGTGAGGCGGGTATCCCGCCGGGGGGAGGTCAACTACGACAATGTCTATGACCGGCGGGATACCCAGGTCATTGTCAACACCACGCCGGTGGGCATGTTCCCCAACAACGGCAAGGCGGCAGTGGACCTCAGCCGTTTCCCCGCCTTGGAGGGGGTGGTAGACGTGGTCTACAACCCCCTGCGCACCGCCTTCCTGCTGCAGGCGCAGGCGTTAGGCATTCCGGCGGCGGGGGGCCTGCCCATGCTGGTGGCCCAGGCCAAGTGGGCCTGTGAGTGCTTTACTGGGGCGGTGATCGGTGAGGAGAAGCTGGAGGAGGTCTGCCGGGCCGTGGCGGCGGATGTGACCAATCTGGTCCTGATCGGCATGCCCGGCAGCGGCAAGAGCGCGGTGGGGGAGGCGGTGGCCCAGCGCCTTGGCCGTCCTTTTTTCGATGCGGACGAGGAGATTGCCAATCGGGCCGGCATGAGCATCCCCGACATCTTTGCGCGCTATGGGGAGGAACACTTCCGGCAGCTGGAGAGCGAGGTGCTCGCCGACTTTGGAAAGCGCTCGGGCATCGTCCTCGCCACCGGCGGCGGCGCGGTGCTCTTTGACCGCAATCTCCCCCTGCTGCGGCAAAACGGCAGAATCTACCGCCTGCGCCGGCCGGTGGAGAACTTGGACAGGGACGGCCGTCCCCTGTCCACCTCCTTAGAGCGGCTGCGGGAGATGGAGGCGGAGCGGGAGCCCTTCTACGCAGCCGCCGCCGACGTGACGGTGGACAACAGCGGCCCGTTGGCGGAGACAGTGGAGACAATTTTGGCGGATTTTAACCGATAGGGGGAGAACAAGATGAAGTTTTTGGTGTTAGACGGCTCCAATATCAACATGCTGGGCATCCGGGAGCCGGAGATCTATGGCCGTGAGACCTATGCGGACCTCCAGCGACTGGTGAAGGAGACCTGCGCGAACCTTGGGGTGGAGGTGTCCTTCTATCAGTCCAACCACGAGGGGGACCTGGTGGACACCATTCAAAAGGCCTATTTTGACCATGTGGATGGCATTATTTTCAATCCGGCGGGCTACACCCACACCAGCGTGGCCATTTTAGACGCGGTGAAGGCGGTGGCCATCCCCACGGTGGAGGTGCATATCTCCAAGATGGATGAGCGGGAGGAGTTCCGCCAGCACTCCTATGTCCGTGCGGCCTGTGTAAAGACCATCACCGGCCACGGGCTGCAGGGCTACTGTATGGCGGCGGAGTACCTCAAGGAGCTGCTCGGTGGCAAATGAGGATGGCACTCTGAGATGGCGGACGGCCGCCCTGGTGTTCCCTTGACAAAAAGGGCACAGGGGCGGCCCCTTTCGCATAGAATGGCCCATAAAGGAGGCTGTTTTGCATGGACGACGCATATCAGTACAGCGCGCGGGAACCTCTGCGCTATGACTATCAGGCATACGACAAGATCTGGCAGCGGGTGGCGCCGGAGCTGAACCCCTATCCAGAGGCCCGGGCGGCGGAGGGCCAGACGGCAGGGGAGGGCATTGCCAGGGACGCTGGTGCCAGCGCCAGCGTCTCAAGTGCTGACGATGACTCTGGCGGAATCAACAGTGCCCCGCCGGATCTGCTGCCTGGTGCCCAGACAGACCCCTGCTGCATGGGAAGCGCGGTACAGGAGGGCATTGATGTGATCCGGGGCTTTATCGAGAATGAGGCGGCGGACCGGCGCTTCTACCAGCGTTTCGCCTGCAGTGTCCGTTCCCAGCGCGCTGCCCGGCTGCTGCGCCAGATGGCGGTATCGGCAGAGGAGCATATGCGGCTGCTGCAGGCGGTGCACTATTTGGCTATGGGGGAGTGCTATCATCCAACAGGAGCGGTGGCGCCCCAGAAGGTGCAGGGATTCTGTCCTACACTGCGCCGGGCCTACCATGAGGCGGCCTGTACAAGCTTCAACTACCGCCGTTCCGCCGACGCCACAGGGGATGCCTGTCTCCAGCAGATCTTCCAGCGGATGGGGGAGGAGGAGATGGATAATGCCGCACGGCTTCTGGAGCTACTCTCCCGCTCCATAGGCTCATAGGAAAAGCCGGGCTGTCCTCTGGGGGACAGCCCGCCTATTTTCTGGGGCCGCGGCGCTGCGGCCCCTCTTTTTTTGCTGTCCCGGCTTGATCTGCCATGGGCGAAGGCGGGATGGGGAATTGCGCAGGGAGGGAAAATGTGGTATACTGTCCCCACTGCGACATGCCGCAGGCGGCGGGCAGGGTGTTGCCCTCTGCCTGTGGAGAAAAAAGGGAGGATACCACATGAAAGAGACCATCAGCCGCGCTGACGCTTTGGCGCTGCTCAAACAGTACAATCAGGAGCCCTTTCACCTGCAGCACGCGCTGACAGTGGAGGGGGTCATGGCGTGGTTCGCCAAGGAGTTAGGCTACGGTGAGGACGCGGACTTCTGGGCCACGGTGGGCCTGCTCCACGACGTCGACTTTGAGCGCTGGCCCGACGAGCACTGCAAGAAGGCCCCGGAGCTGCTCCAGGAGGGGGGCTGCAGCGAGGAGTTCATCCACGCGGTGTGCAGCCACGGCTACGGCCTGTGCAGCGACGTGGAGCCCACCCATGAGATGGAGAAGGTCCTCTTTGCGGTGGACGAGCTCACCGGTCTCATCGGCGCCGCCATCCGGATGCGCCCCAGCAAGAGCGTCATGGACTTGGAGGTCTCCAGTCTGAAGAAGAAGTTCAAGGACAAGAAGTTTGCCGCCGGCTGCAGCCGGGAGGTGATCTCCCAGGGGGCGGAGCGCCTGGGCTGGCCGTTGGAGGAGCTGATGGAGAAAACCATTCTCGCTATGCGCTCCTGTGAGGAGCGGGTGAACCAGGAGCTGGGGCTGTAGGAGGCGGATTTTTCGCGGCGGACCCAGAAACCACCGATTTTGACAAAGGAGGGGGCCCATGGATTTTTGTCCATGGGCCCCCTTTCCCTTATGTCACAATCGACGTGCCGCGTAGTTTGAGGTCCTGTATGCGGTCGATCAAAAGGGAGGAAGTGGTGACCGTGATAAGGGAAAAGATAATTTTAGAGAGGGGAATATAGGTCAGGGAGAGTCCCAATACAACCAGGTCTGTGAAGAGATAGGAGCGGGACAGGCGCCAGTGGGTCACACGGGAGATGGTGAGGGCCAGCGCGTCGTCGCCGCCGCTTGACCCGCCCTGCCGCACAATGATGCCCACGCCAACTCCCACGAAGATGCCTCCGATGATGGCGGCCAACAGGGGGTATGGGGACAGGTCCGGCAGCATGGGCGGAAACAGCTCCCAGATCTTATAGAAGAGGGAGACGCTGAGGGTGGAAATGACGGATATTTTGATGAATCGCCCGCCCAGATAGCGAAGCGCAAGCAGATAGCAGGCGATATCCAGTACCGGCGTAATCAAGGCCGGCGAGATGCCGAGCCAATGCTCGACCAAAAGCATCAGCCCAATCACGCCCCCCTCTGTGATACCGACCTGTTGGTGTATATTGTGAATACCAAAAGAGCAGATCATAGCGCCTGCCGCAATCAGCGCGACCCTTCTAAAGGATAATCCCGCCATTGCTTTTTGGTATAAAACAGATATGCGTTTTCTTGACATAAAGCGTTTTCTCCTTGCATGTTTCCTCTCGATAGGACTATAATAATGCCTGCTGAATAAACCGCAGCGCGGTTTATTCGCACGGCGGATGCCGCGCAATTTCATCAAAACGGCTCAAAAAGCCATTTTGATGAAATTTAGTCATTGTTACAATACGTGTATCCTCTGATGTGGCGCACCACATCAGAGGATGGTGCAAGGTTTTTGCGCGATTTCGCGCAAAAACCTTGCACCTGAACAAAGCCATTTGGCTTCGAAAGCAAGGGCTTTCAAGGCTTGCGGCTTTGTTCAGTACGCATTTATAATAAAGGATATAGTAACTATACTGTCAAGAGGTGCAGCGTGAAAGATTTATTTTCCATCGGAGAGGTGTCCAGATATCAAAAAATCTCCAAGCAGACGTTGATTTTTTATGATAAGGTGGGCCTGTTTCGTCCCGCCTATGTAGACCCCAACAACGGGTACCGCTATTACAGCGCCAGCCAGATCGACTATTTGGATACCATCCTCATTATGAAAAAAATCGGCTTTTCTCTGAAAGAGATCAAGGAACACATGGAGCACTACAACATCGACAGCAGCCTGATCGCCTTCAGAAAGCAGATCGCGGCAATAGACCGGCAGATTCAGGAGCTGCGCCTGATCCGGAGCAGGGTGCTGCACCGGTGCGAGCAGATGGAGGCGTCAAAAAACGAGCGGGAAAACGGCGGCGCCGCTTTTGTGGAGGAGGTGGAGGCCCAATATATCCTGTTTCGGGAGGTGAAGGCGCCGTATACGCTGAAAGAGATCAGCATTTCGACGAAACAGTGCTTTGCGGATGCTTTTCAGGAGCAGCTGCCGATCTTCTTTCAGAGCGGTGTCATGGTCCCCCTCCGGCACATCAGAGAGGGCCGCTTTACAGAGGCTGTCACGGCGTTTTTGCCCATTGAAAAGACGGACAAGGTCCCCAATATCCGCCGGCTTCCTGCCGGAACATGCGCTGCGGTCTATCATGTGGGGGATTACCTGTCCATTGGCCGCTCCTATCAGAAACTGTTGGATTTCTGTGAGGCAAATTCCCTGAACATTCTATCGGACTCCTATGAATTCTGCATCAATGACTACTTGACCTCCCACGATGAGAACGAATACATCACGAAGATTGTCTTTTATGTGGAGGAGCGGGAAAAACAGGGAAAGCCCCGGCCGTGAGCCGGGGCTTTTCCTATTGCTTTTGGGCCAAGACAATGAGCATCATCGGCCGGCGGAGCTCATCGGCCATGCCGGGGATGCTTTGGACCATCTCTGCCGCGGGCTGGGGCTCCTGAATCCGCAGGAGGGTGAAGCCCTCTTGGAGCAGACCGTCCAAATAGGTAGTGAGGGTGCGGTGGTACTTGACCACATGCTCTCCCAGAAAGAGGGCATCCCGTTTTCCCTCTAAAAAATAGCGGTCCACGGGGAAGTGGAGAATCTCACCGCCGGGGCCGTAATACCAGTCCTGAGAGCCGTAGGCGGTGAAGGTGGGGTGCTCCACGGTGAAGAGCAGGGTGCCCCCTGCCTTCAGCCATCGGCGGACCTTTTTGAGAAAGGTACCGTAGTCGGCGAGGTAGTGGAGCATCAGGGAGCACAGCACCAGGTCGAAATGCCCGGCGGGGTAGTCCGCATCCTCAAAGGCCTCCTGGCGGTAGGTGATGGCCGGGTGGGCGTTCTTCTCCCGAGCCGCCGCCAGCATCTTTTCGGAGATATCCGAGGCAATGACCTCCGCAGCGCCGTGGTCTGCGGCGTAGCGGGCGTGCCAGCCGAAGCCGCAGCCGAGATCCAAGACGCGTTTCCCGGCAAAAGGCGGCAGCAGGGGCTCGAGGGTGGGCCACTCCCCGGCCCCCGCGAGGCCCTGTTCACTGCGGGCCATATGGCTGTAGTGCGCAAAAAATACGGGGTCGTCGTACTTGTTTTCCTTCATAGGGAGTCTCCTAACAGTCAAAGGGCGCAGGCGCTCAAAGCGCCCGGCCGCCGGACAGAAAAGATGAGATGGGTCAGGTCCATGCCGTAGTAGTGCTTGACAAAGCGGCCCCTGAGGCTCATCCCATTCCGCAGGGCTACCCGCTGGGAGGGGTAGTTGTTGTCGCGGATCAGGGAGAAGACCTCAGAAAGGCCCAGACGGTGGAAGGCGTAATCCCGGCAGGCGATGGCGGCCTCGGTGGCATAGCCGTGTCCCCAGGCTGAGCGGCGGAAGAGATACCCCACCTCGGGGACGAGCCGGTCGGGACAGGACTGCATGGTGATGCCGCATTGGCCGATGACAGTGCCGCTGCTCCGGTCCGCCACGGCCCACAGGCCAAAGCCGTATTCGGCATAGCGCTGGAGCTGCTGGGTGATCCATGCGTTGACCTCTTTGTCGGAGAAGGCGTGCTCATAGGCATACATCGCCTGTCGGTCCTGCAGAATCGCGGCGATGGCCGGCCGGTCAAAAAAGTCCATCTCCCGCAGCAGCAGCCGTCCCGTCTCAAGAATCATGGCGTTCCTCCTCTTCAGCGGAAAGGGGCGCGATCTCGCAGACACGCAGCAGGGCGTCCTTGACCGTAAAGCGGACGTCAAAACCGGCGAAGGCGAGGCCGTAGACCCGGTCCGGGTCCTGCTGGTAGGCGGGGCGGGGGTCGTTGGAGAGCACGCCGAGAAGGGCCTCCCGGCGGTCCTCCGGCAGAAGGGAGAGCAGCTGGGACGGACAGTCCACCGCCAGCGGCCTGCGCTCCTTCCGGTCGGTGAAGCCGCCGGTGGCGTCGGGATGGCAGTCGCCGTAGGGAATATAGGGCTTAATATCAAAGATGGGCGTGTTGTCCATCAGATCGGCGCCGGAGACATGGAGGACCGGCCCCCACTGCCGGGTGTTCTCCACGCCGAGGAGACGGACGGAGGAGAGGCCAATAGGGTTGGGCCGGAAAGGGGAGCGGGTGGCAAAAACCCCCATGCGCTGGTTGCCCCCCAGCCGGGGTGGCCGGACGGTGGGGGACCAGCCGAGGCCGGCGTTGGCGGAGAACTGCCAGATCAGCCAAATATGGGAGTACTCCTCGATGCCCCGGAGGGCCTCCGCACTGCGGTAGTCCGGTTCAAAAATGACGGTGGAGCGCAGCGCCTCCACCAGCCCGCTCTGGCGGGGAATGCCAAACTTCGTGGGAAAGTCGCTGCGGATATGGGCGATCACGTGCATCGGGCAGATCGATTCCATAGAATGCCTCGTCCCTCCTTCTCTGCATGCGCAGGGCGCCGTGGGTCATGGCTGATGTATCGTACAAAACGGATGGTGGAATCATTATACCATCCGGCACAGGTGTTGACAATATACCGCAGAGGGGCTCATCCCCCTTTTTTGCCGGGGGGAAAGTAGCGGATGGCCGGGCGGCCGCCGGTGTCGTAGTCGATGCGGCTGGCGGCCTCCCCCTGCTCCACAAGGTAGTTGACATAACGCCGTACCGTTACAGCGGAGAGGCCGGTTTCCGCCGCCAAGGCATCGCTGGAGCAGCCCTTGCCGCCGGTGGCGTGGAGGCAGACGCGCACCCGCTCCAGCGTCCTCTCCTGCAGGCCCTTAGGCAGGGTGGACGGGGAGGCGGGGGCGGTCAGAAGAGCATCCAAATCCCGCTGGGTCACGCTGCCGTGGAGGGATTCCCGCTGGAGGCAGAAGCGGCCCAGGGCCTGCTGCAGCCGCTCCTGGGTGAAGGGCTTGACCAGGTAGTCCACCACCCCGAGCTTAAGAAGCATATCCACGGTTTTGGCGTCGTTGGCGGCGGTTATCATAATCACATCCACAGCGCATCCAGCGCTGCGCAGCCGCTTGAGCAGCTCCACGCCGGTCATACCCGGCATATAGACGTCCAGGATCATCAGATCCGCCGTGTTCTCGCGGAACCACCGCAGAGCCGCACGGCCGTCACGGAACGCCTGGGTCACGACAAAGCGGGAATCCTTTTCCACAAAGCCGCGGTTGAGCAGGGCGACCATGGGGTCGTCCTCTACGATGACCACCTGATAGCTCACCGCTGTCCCCCCTCTCTGCCCTCACTGCCGAAGGAGACATAGAAGACCGCCCCCACATTGACCTCGTTTTCCACCCGGATCTGGCCGTGGTAGGTCTCCACCAGGTCCTTCACCAGACTAAGCCCCGTGCCCCGGGACTCCCCCTTGGTGGAGAAGCCCGCCTCAAAGATGTGGGGCAGCACTGTGGGGGGGATGCCCGGTCCGGTATCCTCCACGCACAGAAACAGCCCGTCCGCACGCTCCTGCAGGGTGACGGTGATCTCCCGCAGGGTACAGCCGGAGGCGTTGAGGCTGTCGATGGCGTTGTCCAGGAGGTTTCCAAGGATGGCCACCAGCACAGCGCTGGGGAGGAAGCGGCTGTCGGCGGACAGGGAGCTGCCCGGCTCGAGAATCAGCCGGATGCCCAGCTCCGAGGCCCGGCTGGTTTTCCCCACCAGCAGCGCCGCCGCGGTGGGGTCCTGAATGCAGGTCATGACGCGGCTGACTGCCTGCTGCTGGGTGTGGGTGATGTCCATGATATAGTCCATGGCCATGTCATATTTCTCCATCTGCAGCAGGCCGTGGATCACATGGAGCTTGTTCATGAATTCATGGGTATAGGCCCGCATGGCCTCCACCATGTGCTGCACGCCGGTGAGATTCTCCGCCAGACGGGTCATCTCCGTGCGGTCGCGGTAGATGGCCACCGCCCCCACCACCTTCCCATCCTGCCGGATGGGCAGGCGGTCGGAGAGCACCCGGCCGCCGGGGAGGGAGTTGATGCTCACGTTGTGCTCCGCCCGCCCGGTTTTCAGCAGACGGCTCAAGGTGGAGGTGCGGTCCAGCTCCGCTATGGGCCGCCCGACAGCGGACTCCTGCCGGTCAAGGCCGAAGAGCTTCCCAGCTGCCTCATTCATATAGATGACCTTTCCGCTGCGGTCGATGGCCACGATCCCCTCCTCGAGAGACTCCAGCACTACCTCCTGGCGGCGGAAGAGCTGCCGGAAGTCATCGGGCTCATAGCCCATGAGGCTCTCCTTGATCCGCCCCGCCATCCGGCGGGAGAGCAAGATCCCCAGAAGGCCCGCCGCGGCGGCCACCAGGAGAAACTGCAAAACGGTGTGCCAGAACAGCACCCAAAGGCTGCGGGTGTAGATCCCCACTGCCACAAAGCCCACCACGGCGCCATCCTCCCCGCGGACCGGCACAAAGGCGCACCGCTCCGCTGTCTCTAAGTCGTCCGCCCCCATCACATATGACTCCCCTGCCAGCGTATCCTGCCAGGCGGAGGTGCCGTAGGTGGTGCCGATGCGGGCTTTATCCGGAATGTAGCGCAGTGTAGCCTCTGTGTCCGCCACTAAAATGAGGTCAATGCCATCCACGGCGGAGATGGTCTCGTCGAGATAGCCGATGAGCCAGTCGGCGTCTGTCTCGCCGGTGAGGACCCGCCGCACCTGGGGCAGCTGGGAGAGAATCAGAGCGGAGTTGGTCAGATTGGTGTCGATGGCCTGAAACTCCATCCGCAGCGTCAGGAACATGGTGCCCGCAAAGGCCAGCAGGGCTGTAGTGATGGCCAACATCAGGTTCATCCTGGTCAGCTGCCGTCCCAGGGAATGACCGCTCCTCTTTTCCATACCTTCTCCCCCTTTTCCCCAACTGCGCAAATGGCTGAATTTTGATCCTATCTACCAGTATAGCCCCCTCTCTTTCGCCTGTCAATTTTCCGTGAGGTTTCTGCTCCGTCATTTTGTTTACTTTGGTAAGGGTTTTCTTTTTCGCCTGAGGCGAGTATGGTAAGGTCTGACACGTCAGGAGGTGACACAATGGAACAAATCAAGGAGGAACTGACCGCACAGCTGGAAAATCCTACCGCCTTTACGATCCCAGTGTTCGGCGGGATTCCTGTGTCCCAGTCAGTTCTGGTCAGTTGGATTCTCATCGCCATCATCACAGTGGTGGTGCTCGTGATGACAAGGCGCTTGAAGCAGGAGCGTCCCGGCAGAGCTCAGCTGGTCTTAGAGTACTTCGTGGACTTTATGAACAACTTCTGTACCAATAACATCGGCCGCCACGGCCGCGCCTTCGCCCCGTGGCTGGGTACGGTGGGGCTGTTTATCGGCCTGTGCAATCTCAGCGGGCTTATCGGGCTGACGCCCCCCACTAAAAATCTGAATGTGACGCTGTCCCTGGCCCTGACCAGCGTAGTGCTGATCTATGGCGCATCCTTCCGCTACAACGGACTGAAGGGGGGACTGCACAAGTTTATCGAGCCCTCTCCCATCATGCTGCCCATCAACATCATGGAGATCGGCATCCGCCCCCTCTCCCTGTGCATGCGGCTGTTCGGCAACGTGATGGCCGCCTTCGTGGTGATGGAGCTGGTGAAGCTGCTGGTGCCGGTGGTGGTGCCGGTGGCCTTCAGCCTGTACTTTGATATTTTTGACGGACTGATCCAGACCGTGGTGTTCGTCTTCCTTACCGCGCTGTTTGTAGGGGAGTCGCTGGAGGAGGCATAGGGCCTCTGAGACTGTCGAAAAGGGCGTAAGCCTTTTTCGACAAGAAAGTTGCAGCCTGCCGCGCGCAAGATTTTGTTCGCTTAGCAGCGAACAAATCTCACACTTGCAGGCTGAGAAGGGTTTTTCCCGATGCACATGTCATCGGGAAAAACGAATTTCATTTTCTTTGCCGCCTGTGGGCGCAAACTCTATGAGGTTTTTGATGCGCTGGAGGAGGCGTAGGGCCTCGGTCCACTTTACAGATTTACAGAATGTTCTATGTATTTTTTTCAGGAGGTTATAACAATGACGATTGCACTTGGAGCCGCTATCGCGGTGCTGACCGGCGTGGGCGCCGGTGTGGGAATTGGATTTGCTACCGGCAAGGCCACGGAGGCCATCGCCCGCCAGCCGGAGGCTGCCGGGCAGATCCGCAGCTCTCTGATTGTGGGCTGCGCCTTAGCTGAGGCAACCGCTATCTACGGCTTTATCACCGCTCTGGTCCTGATTTTCCTGCAGTAAGCGAGGGGAAGAGTCAAGGAAAGGAGACGGGAAACCATGCTGAATATCGATCCCTTTACCATTTTGTGGACCCTGATCGATCTGCTGATTCTGTATGTGCTGATGAAGAAGTTCCTCTTCAAGCCGGTCAACAACATTTTGGACAGCCGGGCCAAGGCGGTCCAGGACGCGCAGGAGGAGGCCAGACAGGAGCGGGAGCAGGCCCAGCAGCTGAAAAGCGAATATGAGCAGAAGCTCTCTGACGCCCGCTCTCAGGCCCAGCAGATTTTAGACCAGGCCAAGGCACAGAGTGAGGAGCTGTATCAAAAGACCGTCGGCGACGCCCAGGCGGAGGCCCGCAGAATCGTGGACGAGGGCAGCGAGCGCAGCCGCCGCGACCGCCAGGCCATGCTCAGCGGAGTGCGTCAGGAGCTGGCCTCCCTTGTGACGGAGGCCGCCGCCAAGGTGGTCTCCGGCGGCGATGATGTGGACGCCTTTTTGCGGGAGGAGGGTCAGGGGAAATGAGCCGCTGCGTACTCAGATGCGTGGAGGCCCCGGACGCCGCCCACCGGCAGCGCCTGCTGCAATTCCTGCGGGAGAGGCACGGCGCTGCCGCTGAGGAGCTGGAGGTCTGCATCGATCCCAGCCTGATCGGAGGATTTACCCTCACCGCCGACGGCTATACCTACGATTACAGTGTGCGCTGCCGCCTGCGGCAGATGGAGGATACTCTAAGGCACAGCGAAACGGTCTGTGAGGATCCCAAGGCCATGGCGGAGGCCATGCGCCAGGAGATTCGAAGCTTCGTGCCCTCCACAGAGCCGGTGGAGCTGGGTGCCGTGGAGGAGGTCAGCGACGGCATCGTCACCGTCAGCGGCCTGCCAAGGGCCGTATATGGTGAGCAGGTCCTCTTTGACAACGGCGAGCAGGGCATGGTAATGGACCTGCGCAGGGATAGCGTAGGCGTCGTGCTCCTCGGCGAGAGCGAGGGCATCGGCGAGGGCAGTGAGGTCCGCCGCACCGGGCGCACCGTAGAGGTGCCGGTGGGGGAGGGCCTGCTGGGCCGGGTGGTGGACGCCTTGGGCCGTCCCATTGATGATCTGGGCCCTGTGAAGCCTGACGGCTACCGACCGGTGGAGCGGGAGGCCGGCGGCGTCATCACCAGAGAGCCGGTATCGGTGCCTCTGCAGACCGGCATTTTGGCCATCGACGCCATGGTGCCCATCGGCCGGGGCCAGCGGGAGCTGATCGTAGGCGACCGGCAGACCGGCAAGACGGCCATCGCCGTGGACGCCATGCTCAACCAGAAGGATACCGGCGTCATATGCATCTATGTAGCCATCGGACAGAAGGCCTCCTCAGTGGCCCGGGTGCAGGAGACCCTGCGCAAGCGGGGGGCCATGGGCCACTGCATCATTGTGTCCGCCGCCGCGGGAGACAGCCCCTCCCTGCAGTATATTGCCCCCTACGCCGGCGCGGCCATGGGGGAGTACTTCATGGAGCACGGCCGGGATGTGCTCATCGTCTACGACGATCTCAGCAAGCACGCGGTAGCCTACCGGACGCTGAGCCTGCTGCTCAAGCGCTCCCCCGGCCGGGAGGCCTACCCTGGGGATGTGTTCTATCTCCACTCCCGCCTCTTGGAACGCGCCTGCCGCCTCACCAAGGAGTACGGCGGGGGTTCCATGACGGCGCTGCCTATTATCGAGACTCAGGCGGGGGATGTGTCCGCCTATATCCCCACCAACGTCATCTCTATTACCGACGGCCAGATCTATCTCGAATCCGGCCTGTTCTTCTCCGGCCAGCGTCCAGCCATCAACGTGGGCCTGTCGGTGTCCCGCGTAGGCGGTGCGGCCCAGACCCGGGCCATCAAGAAGACCGCCGGCACCCTGCGCATTGACCTGGCACGGTTCCGGGAGCTGGAGGTGTTCACCCAGTTTTCCTCGGACCTGGACAGAGCCACCCAGCAGACCCTGGACCACGGCCGGCGGCTGCTGGAGCTTTTGAAGCAGCCCCAGTACCATCCCATGCCGGTGAGCCGCCAGGCCGCCCTTCTCTATGTGGCCACCCAGGGACTTTTGGACGACGTGCCCCTTGAGAAGGTGGCTGCGCTGACCGACGCTTTGATGGAGCGGCTGGAGATGGAGCACGGGGAGGTGCTCCAGGGCATTGAGGAAACCGGCACCCTCAGCGGCATGGCTGCGGAGACAATCCGCTCGGCCCTGCTCTGCTGCAAGGAGAATCTGTCATGACCCGTTTATCCCAGCGGGGAGGAGGTGAGCCGCCGTGACCGGCATGAAGGAAATCCGGGACCACATCAAAAGCGTGGAGCAGACGAAAAAGATCACCAACGCCATGTACCTGATCTCCTCGGCCAATCTCCGCCGGGCGAGAAAGCAGCTCAATGACGCGCTGCCCTACTTCACCAAGATTTACAGCACCATCGCAGATATTCTCCAGCGCTCTCCAGAGCTGAGCCACCCCTATTTTGACCGGCGGCCCCAGATCCCCAAGGAGCAGAGAAAGATCGGCTATATTGTGGTCACCGGCGACAAGGGATTGGCCGGCGCCTATAACCACAACGTGCTGCAGCTGACGGAGGAGAGAATGAAGCGGAGCATCCAACCCCGGCTCTTTGTGCTGGGGCAGGTGGGGCGCACCTATTTCTCCGAGCGCCAGGTTCCCATGGAGCCCCCCTTCTCCTTCAGCGCCCAGGATCCCACCATGGCCCATGCCCGCACCATCAGCGATCTGGTGGTGGAGCAGTTTCAAAAGCAGCTGCTGGACGAGGTGCACATGGTGTACACGGAGATGGTCAATCCCTTGGAGCTCAAAGTCCGGGAGCTGCGGATGCTGCCGCTGGTGCGGGAGGATTTTCCGCGGAAGGACCAGCGGGAGAGCTTTCGGCGCATGGTGGAGTATATGCCCTCCCCCGACGCAGTGCTGGACCACATCATCCCCGGCTATGTGAAGGGGATGGTGTTTGGTGCCATGGTGGAGAGCTTCTGCTCCGAGCAGAACGCCCGCATGACCGCTATGCAGACGGCCAACGACAACGCCTCGGATCTGCTCAAGCAGCTGTCGCTGTCCTATAACCAGGCCCGCCAGACCGCTATCACCCAGGAGATCACCGAGATCGTGGGCGGGTCGGGGCTGTTTACCCAATCTTAGTCATTCCGAGAGGTTTCGATATGATGAACCAAACTGGCAAAATTACACAGGTGCTGGGCCCGGTTGTGGATGTGGCGTTCACCGCCGGGGAGCTGCCCGGCATCGATGAGGCCCTGCGCGTTGCCGGCCGGGAGCAGGTCATGGAGGTGGCCCAGCATATCGGCGGCGACACCGTGCGCTGCATCACCCTCTCCCCCACGGAGGGCCTCAGCCGCGGCATGGAGGTCATCGCCACCGGCGGCCCTATTTCCGTACCGGTGGGGAGAGAGGTGCTGGGGCGGATGTTCAACGTGCTGGGGAAGCCCATCGACGGCCTCGGCCCTGTGGAGGGGGAGGAGACCTGGAGCATCCACCGCAATCCGCCGCCCTATGCCCGGCAGCGCCCCGTGGTGGATATCTTCGAGACCGGCATCAAGGTCATCGACCTGCTGGCCCCCTATGCCCGGGGCGGAAAGGTGGGCCTCTTCGGCGGCGCCGGCGTAGGGAAGACGGTGCTGATCCAGGAGCTGATCCACAACATCGCCACCACCCACGGCGGCTACTCCATCTTTACCGGCGTAGGGGAGCGGACCCGGGAGGGCAACGACCTGTGGCGGGAGATGAAAGAGAGCGGCGTGCTGGCCAAGACCGCTCTGGTCTTCGGCCAGATGAACGAGCCCCCGGGGGCCCGGATGCGGGTGCCCCTGACAGGGCTGACCATGGCGGAGTACTTCCGGGACCGGGAGCATCAGGATGTGCTGCTGTTCATCGACAACATCTTCCGCTATGTCCAGGCCGGCAGTGAGGTGTCCGCCCTCATGGGCCGGATGCCCTCCGCCGTGGGCTACCAGCCCACCCT
>CAJFUI010000032.1 GCA_904420145.1 uncultured Oscillospiraceae bacterium | reverse complement strand
GTGCCGGTGGCCGGACTCGAACCGGCACGCTGTCGCCAGCGGTGGATTTTGAGTCCACTACGTCTACCAATTCCATCACACCGGCAGAAAAGCATATTTATTATACGACTGCGGCCTCTAAAAATCAAGCCTTTTTTCAAAAAAGAGCCAGGGAGAAAAGTTTACAAAATTGCGGGATAAAATCGGGAAGCGGGGCTACCAAAAGTATAAAATTTGTGTTATACTATAAATCTCGAAATATGGCTGTTCAGAGGAAAGGAGCACACAGGTATGAAGCATATCAAAGAAATAGGCTGTTTTGCCGCCTGTGCCGTGCTGCTGCTTTTGCTGAGCGGCTGCATGTTTAACTCCTCCCCTGAGGATATGTACGAGCTGCCCCAGCTCCCTGAGGAGTATACGGCGCTGCGGGAGGAGATTGACGCGATTTTGGCCGACGGCGCGGAGTACGCTGCCCCGGTTTCAGGCACCAATATCCAGTCAGTCCAGCTGATGGACCTAAATGGGGACGGTGTGGAGGAGGCGCTGGCCTTCTTTCGCAAAAGCACAGAGGAGCGCCCATTAAAAATCTATATTTTCAGTACGGTGGGCGAGGGCTATCAGCAGGTGGCCCTGATTGAGAGCAGCGGGACCTCCATCAACAGCATCAGCTATGTGGACATGGACGGCGACGGCTACAATGAGATCCTTGTGGGCTGGCGGATCAGCACAGAGATACAGGTTCTTGAGGTCTACGATCTGCGGAATTTCGAGCCCCAGTCGCTGATGTTCAGCCGCTATTCCCGCTACGAGGTCCTGGACTTCGACGAGGACGGTGTTCAGGAGCTGGTGGTTCTGCGGGGCGATACGGATGGAAGCTCTGTGGCGGAATACTACGACTGGTCGGACCGGGCGCTGGAGATCACCTCCACGGCTAGCCTGTCCATGACCATGGCGGAGCTCAACAGCGTGGAGCAGGGGACCCTGCGGGACGGGGAAAGAGCCCTGTTTGTTACAGGCATTTCCGAGGATACACGGGCGATTACGGATATTTTGATCTACCGCGCGGAGGATGGGATCGCCAATATTGTCCTCAGCGACTATACCGGCGTCTCCAGCGAGATTTTCCGCAACATCTCCTTGGAGCCCACCGACATTGACGGCGACGGCGTGACAGAGGTGCCTATGCCCGTGGCGCTGCCTCCCGCTACGGAAAATACGGAGGAGACCTATTGGCAGGTCTATTGGCGCAGCTATAACGCTAAAGGGCAGGGGGAGGTAGTTCTCTCCACTTACCACAATGTGGCGGAGGGCTGGTACCTGATCCTGCCGGACGCGTGGGACGGGAGGATCACTGTGCGGCAGGTTACCGGATCGGATGAGCGGGGGACCATTTTCTCCGTCCGGGATGCCACGACCGGCGAATATGTGGATTTTTTGGGGATTTATACCGTGACGGGCAGCAACCGGGAGTATAAGGCCACCCGGAACAACCACTTTGTGCTTATGCGCCAGGCGGATACGATCTACTCCGCCGTCTTTTACACGGATAACAACGACTGGTCAGGCGCCATTGACCAAGAGGAATTGAACCAGAGGTTCCGCCTGATTGTTCAGGAGTGGGCCTCAGGCGCCAACTGAGAAAGAGAATGGAGGGAAAGCACCATGCATAGAAAGGTACTGGTTTTGGAGGACGAGTCCAGCATCCGCGGCTTTATCGTCATCAATCTGACCAGAGCGGGCTACGAGGTAATCGAGGCGGAGAGCGGGGAGGAGGCCCTTGACCTGCTGCAGCAGCACACCGATGTGCGCGTGGCGCTGCTGGATATCATGCTGCCGGGAATCGACGGCTTCGAGGTCTGCCGGCGGATTCGGGCCACCAATACCTCTATCGGGATCATTATGCTCACCGCCCGCAGTCAGGAGATGGACAAGGTTACCGGCCTGATGACCGGCGCGGATGACTATGTGACAAAACCCTTCTCTCCCGCGGAGCTCACCGCCCGGGTGGATGCCCTCTTCCGCCGCGCAGGCGGCACGCCGCTGGCCTCGGAGGCGGCGGGGGAGATCAGCCAGCCGCCGTTCCTCCTCAATACCCGCAACCGCACATTGGAAAAAAACGGCCAGCGGGTGAAGCTGACCCAGGTGGAGTACTCCATCATGAAGATGTTTATGGAGAACCCCGGCAAGGCCCTCAGCCGGGAGGAAATTTTGGATACGGTCTGGGGCCGGGACTACTTCGGGGAGCTGAAGATTGTGGACGTCAATATCCGCCGCCTCCGCCTGAAAATCGAGGACAACGCGCAGAACCCGACCTACATCACAACGGTGTGGGGCTACGGATATAAGTGGGGCTTTTAGTGAGTATAGAGCGCCGAAGGTCAGATTTAACTGAGAAGGGAGGCCCTTTTCATGAAAAAAATGCGCATACAGGGTCTCCGCAAGCGGTGGCTGGTCAATTCCATGGGGCCGATTCTGCTGCTGATGATCTTAGTGGTCACGGTGTACTCCGTGGGTATCGCCAATTATTACTACACCGGGATGCGTACCGGTCTTGAAACCCGGGCCAAGGAGGCCACGGATACTTTTAACACCTATGGTATGGGCAGCTACAGTGAGTTTTACCAGATGGCCTACAGTTATACCGAGGCCTTTAACGACAAGGACTATTTGGAGCTGCAGTTTATCAACAGCAGCGGAAGAATTTTGATTTCCACCTATGGCGTCACCTCCGGCCTGACCCCAGGCACACCGGATATCACCGACGCGCTGGTGGATGGGGAGATGGGGTACTACCACGGAGCGGACCTGGCCACGGGACAGAATATCATGGCCGTCTCCGCGCCGCTGAATTTCAACGGCCGGGTGGTGGGCGCTATGCGCTATGTTACCTCCATGGACAAGGTAAACCGGGAACTGATTCTCAACACGCTCATCTCCGTGGTGGTGGCCTTCGTGGCCCTCTCCATGGTGTATTTCTCCAACATGGTCTTTATTAAAAACGTGGTGGAGCCCGTGGCGGAGGTGACTGCCACAGCCAAGAGCATCTCCGGCGGCAGCTACGGCGTACAGCTGGTGAACCGCTATCAGGATGAGATCGGGGAGCTCATCGACTCCATCAACGACATGTCCATGAAGATCGGCCAGTCGGAGAAGATGAAGTCGGAGTTTATCTCCTCGGTGTCCCACGAGCTGCGCACCCCCCTTACCGCCATCAACGGCTGGGGGGAGACGCTGCTGGCTGGGGAGAGCGATCCGGAGGAACTGCGCCGGGGCGTGGGCATCATCCTCAAGGAGTCGAGGCGTCTGACCTCCTTGGTGGAAGAGCTTTTGGACTTCAGCCGCATTGAGGACGGCCGCTTTACCCTGCGGGTGGAGCAGGTGGATGTGCAGGCGGAGTTTGAAGATACGATTTACACCTACCAGGCCCTGCTGCAGCAGGAGGGGATTATCCTTAACTATGATGATGGTGGCGTGGAGCTTGCGCCTATCCCTGGGGACGGGGAGCGGCTGCGGCAGGTGTTCTGTAACGTGCTGGACAACGCCTCCAAGCACGGCGGCTCCGGCAAGCGTATTGACGCATCCATTTCCGTGTCGGATAACCGCGTCAACCTCACGGTGCGGGACTACGGGCCTGGGATTCCCGAAGAGGAGCTGCCCTACGTGAAGCAGAAGTTCTACAAGGGCTCCTCCAAGGCCAGAGGCTCCGGCATCGGCCTTGCCGTGTGTGATGAGATTATCCGGCTGCACAATGGGGACTTCACCATCGCCAACGCGGAGGGAGGCGGTACGCTGGTGACCATCAGCCTTCCTATGGGAAATAATTGAGGCATCTTGGGTCGCTGAAAAATATTAGAACAAATGTTGCAAATTCTTGCAGCTTATGATAGAATACCCCTGAAAGGAAACACACTATGGGAAAAGAAAAGCAGACAGGATTTCGTACCACCATCGGCGGACAGGCCCTGATCGAGGGGATCCTGATGCGGGGGCCGGAGAAGCAGGCTATTGTGGTCCGCGGACCGGAGGGCCTTGTGATTAAGGAGGAGCCGCTGAAGCTGATCCGTGACAAGTATCCTGTTTTGGGCCTGCCCCTGATCCGGGGCAGCGTCACCTTCTTAGACAGCATGGTCAAGGGGGTTAAGGCGCTGATGTTCTCCGCAGACTACTACCCGGAGGAGGATTTGGGGGAGCCCTCCAAGTTTGAGAAGTGGCTGGATGAGAAGCTGGGCAATGAGAAGATGGAGCAGGCGGTGGTGTTTTTTTCCGTGCTGCTGGCCGTCGGCTTCTCTCTGCTGCTGTTTATGCTGATTCCTACCGTCCTGTCGGGCGTGGTGGAGCATTTTACCAAGAGCGTTTTGGCCCGGAATGTGGTGGACGGGGTGCTGCGCGTCGCGATTTTTATGGGCTATATGATCCTTGTCTCCCGAATGAAGGATATCAAGCGGGTCTTTGCCTACCACGGCGCTGAGCACAAAACAATTTTCTGCTATGAGCGGGGCCTGGAGCTGACGGTGGAGAATGTCCGGCCCATGCCAAAGCACCATCCACGGTGCGGCACCAGCTTCCTTTTTGTGGTCATCATTGTGGCTATTTTGGTCCACAGCGTGCTCTTTGCCATCTGGCCGGTGTCCAATGTGCTGGCCCGTATCGGCATCCAGCTGCTGGCCCTCCCCTTTGTGGTGGGGATTACCTATGAGTTCAACCGTTATGTAGGGGGCCACGACAACCCGGTGACCGCCTTTTTGGCCAAGCCCGGCCTGTGGATGCAGAATTTTACCACCAATGAGCCCGACGACTCCATGATCGAGGTGGCCATCGAGGCCATGAAGCGGGTGATTCCGGCGGAGAAGGGCAAGGACCGGTGGTGAAGGCGGCGGAAGGCCGCCCGCCGCGAGTGCGGCGTCAATTCGCAGCGCAGCGGAGAATTGGTTTGGCCGAATTCATTTCGGCCAAACGGGAATCCAATCACGGGGTCCCAGTAAAATCGAAGATTTTGTGGGATGATTGGGACCAGTCCCCCCTCGAGCTCCCCCTGCACCAGTGTGCCCACTGGTGACATAGGAGCGGCGAACCATCACCCATGGGGGACTTGTTATAAGAATTGTGTTAAGCTGTGTTTGTTGAAAGTGGAGAAGAAGTATGCCGACCACATATAACGATTTATATTTGGATATCCGCCGGGAGTTGAAGGCTGCCGGCATCGAGGCGTCCACTTTGGAGGCCCGGGAGCTGGTGTGCTACGGCAGCGGCAAGACCAGGGAGGAGTTTCTGCGGTGCAGCCAGCTCTACGCCTCCGACGAGGTGGAGCGGCGGGTTCGCTCTCTGGTCCAAAGGCACCTGGCCGGGGAGCCGGTGGCCTATCTGATCGGCGAGTGGGAGTTCTACGGCCTGACCTTGGATATCTCTGAGGCGGTGCTGATCCCCCGGAGTGATACGGAGGTCTTGGCCGGGGAGGCCATCGCCTATTTAACGTCTAAGGGGCCCTGCCGGGTGCTGGACCTGTGCGCGGGCAGCGGCTGCGTGGGACTGGCGGTGGCCGCCCACGTCCCCGAGGCCAAGGTCCTCTTGGGGGAGATCTCTGAGAGCGCGGTGCGCATCTGCCGGCAGAATATCCGGCGCTGCCAGCTCACCGGCCAGGTGTCGGTGATGATGATGGACGCCAAGGAGAAGCCTCCCGCCGCCATCGGGGAATTTGACTGTATCGTCAGCAATCCCCCCTACATCCCCAGTGCGGACATCGACACGCTGGATGTCTCCGTGAAGGACTTTGAGCCCCGCTTGGCCCTTGACGGCGGGGAGGACGGCTACGACTTCTACAGCGCTATCATTCAGCAGTGGCGGCCGGCGCTGAAGACCGGCGGCCGGCTGTACTTTGAGGTGGGCATCGGGCAGGCGGACACGGTGCTGCGGATGATGCGGGCCAACGGCTTTGGCGACATCAACGTGGTGCCGGACACACAGGGGATTCCCCGGGTGGTGTACGGGACGCTGCTGGAGGATGTGTATTGACCGCGGGGTGCTTACCGGGAGATACCGCCTTTTTGCTCTGAGAGAGGAAAATCGAGGTGAGAAAGCAGATGCGGACGGTGCTGGAGCTGCCGGCGGGCTATGAGCAGATAGAGGAGATTGACCTGCAAAAGGACAAAAGGCTGATGTTTCTGGTCAACGGTGCCGCCCTTGGGATTTTGGCGGTGCTGGGCGTTTTAGGCAATCTGGCCGTGCCCATTGGGACCCTTTACGACGCCGGTGCCGGGATCGGCGCCATGCTGCTCCGCATCGGCGTGCTGCTGGCGGGCATCGTGTGCTATATCGCGCTCCATGAGCTGGTCCACGGCGTGTTCATCCGGCGGTACAGCGGCAGGCCGGCCTCCTACGGCTTTACAGGGGTGTACGCCTGCGCGGGCAGCGCGGCCTACTTCGCCAAGCGGGATTACTTTGTGATCGCGCTGGCGCCGGTGGTGCTCTGGGGCGCCGTGCTGGCGGTTATGGCGCCTCTGGTGCCCCGAAGCTGGTTCTGGGTGGTATATTTCATCCAGCTGGTGAATCTTTCCGGGGCGGCGGGGGACCTGTATGTGGTCTGGCACTTTCGGAAGCTGCCGCCGTCCATTTTGGTTCAGGACCGGGGCGTGTCCATGGCCGTATACGCCCCGGCACATGAGGGAAAATAGAAAATTTTTGCTACATAGAGATTGCGCAGAAGGAGAAAAGAGTAATGGCAGTGAAGAAAACCAGCGTTCCCACCCCGGCGGCGGCCCCCGTCTCCGGGAAGAAGCAGGCCTTAGAGGCCGCCGTGCAGCAGATTGAGCGGATGTACGGCAAGGGCTCCATCATGCGCCTGGGGGATACCCAGAACGTCAGTGTGGATGTGATCCCCACCGGGTCCCTGGCGTTGGATTTAGCCTTAGGCATCGGCGGCGTACCCAAGGGACGTATTGTGGAGATCTACGGGCCGGAGTCCTCCGGTAAGACTACCTTGGCCCTCCATATCGTGGCTGAGGCCCAGAAGCGGGGGGGCGAGGCGGCCTTCGTGGATGCCGAGCACGCCCTGGACCCCACCTATGCCCGGGCCCTGGGGGTCAATATTGAGGATATGCTTATCTCCCAGCCGGACACCGGTGAGCAGGCTCTGGAGATCACCGAGGCTCTGGTGCGCTCCGGGGCCATCGATGTGATCGTGGTGGACTCCGTGGCCGCTCTGGTGCCCCGGGCGGAGATCGAGGGAGAGATGGGGGACAGCTACGTGGGTCTCCACGCCCGGCTTATGAGCCAGGCCCTCCGTAAACTCACCGGTGCCATTAACAAGACCAACTGCGTGGTCATCTTCATCAACCAGCTGCGGGAAAAGGTGGGCGTCATGTACGGCAACCCCGAGGTGACCACCGGCGGCCGGGCCCTGAAGTTCTATGCCAGTGTCCGCATCGACGTGCGGCGGATCGAGGCGCTGAAAAACGGCAGCGAGATCATCGGCAACCGAACCCGGGCCAAGGTGGTGAAGAACAAGATGGCCCCCCCCTTCCGGGAGGCGGAGTTCGACATCATGTACGGCGAGGGCATCAGCATGTTAGGAGAGCTCATCGACCTGGGGGTGAAGCTGGACCTGGTGCAGAAGTCCGGCTCCTGGTTCTCTATGGGGGAAACCAGGATTGGTCAGGGCAGGGATGCCGCCAAGCAGTACCTGCGGGAGAATCCGGAGGTGGCGGAGAAGCTGGAGGCGGCCATCCGCCGGGACTTCTATAAGCTCATGAGCAGCCAGTCCAAGATCGCCGCCAAGGCCGCCGGCCGGGCCGTGGATGTGTCCGCCGACGATTTTGACGACGAGGACTGAGCTTCAAAAGTGCAGGCGCTTTTTTGCGGGGACTCCGGCCGGCTGCGCGCACTCGCGTGCTGGTGCGCCTGCCGGCTGCAGGGCGGTTTTCTGAGGCACATGTGCCCAGAAAACCGGTTTTATCGAATTCGCTGCTCCGGCGGCAAAATTGTGTGGGACATGTTGTCCCTTCAAGCGGGAGAACACGATCATGCGGATTGAGGAGATCAAGCCCTCCGAGGGTCAAAAGGGCCGCTTTTTGGTGAAGCTCTCCGATGGCAGCCTCCTCCGCGTCACGGAGGAGGAGCTGCTGCGCTTCGCTCTGGTCCGAGAGATGGAATTGGGCGATAGAGAGCTGGAGGAGCTGCAGCGGATGGCGGCGGCCTCTAACGCTAAGGCCGCTGCCGCCAATATGATCGGCCGTCGGGCCCTGTCCAAGTCGGAGCTGCGGCAGCGCCTCATCAAAAAAGGCGCTGCCGCTGCCGACGCCGAGGCCGCCGTGGACTGGCTGGAGGATATTGGCGCCGTGGATGACGCCGGCTACGCCGGCATTGTGGCCCGCCACTACGCCTCTTTGGGCTATGGCGCGGCCCGGGTGCGCCAGGAGCTGCGCCGCCGGGGGATTGACCGCTCGTTGTGGGAGGAGGCCCTTGCCCAGCTGCCGGAGCCGGCGGAGGCGGTGGAGGACTACCTCCACAAAAAGTGCCGGGGGGATCTGTCGGACCCCAAGGAGCGAAAGCGCATGGCAGACGCTCTCCTCCGCCGGGGCTTTGGCTGGGCGGAGATTCGCGCCGCCTTGGCGCGGTTTGGCGAGATGGGGGAGGAGTGAGATGGGCTGCGGCAGAGAACGGCAGCACGGTATCTGCTGGTTTGAGCCGTGGTTCTTCCTCTTTTTCGGACTGTTTCACCTGCATCGCATTTGGGCCCTGGTAGACCGGGAGAGCTATGCCGGCTTCTGGCTGGGCGTTTTGGAGCGCCGGGGACCCTTCTACTTTGCCCTGATGGGGGTGCTGGCGGCTCTGTGCCTCGCCGGGCTCTCTGCCTTCTTCCGATACCGGGAGGAGAAAGTGTGGTGGCGGTGGCTCTATGTGTTCGGCGGCGGCTATGTGCTGTGGGATCTCTTCGCCATCGCCGCCGGGCTGGACCTTTGGGAGCGGCTGCTTAGCGCTATGTTTGATACGGCGCTGCCCTGCTGGAACCTGCTGTGGGGCGGCTTCGCAGTTATGGGTGCCTGCGCCCTTTTAGGAGGGGTGCTCCTGCTGCGCCGGCGGGCGCGGAAGCGGTCCCATGGCTGCTGATATGAATTGGAACAAAAGACAGGAGGCGGTGCTATGCCCTATACGGTTTCCTTTATCTCCTTGGGCTGTGCGAAAAATTTGGTCAACTGTGAGCAGATGATGGCCCTGTGCCGGGATGCGGGCTATACAGTCCGGGAGACGGTGCCCGGCAGCGATGTAGCGGTGATCAATACCTGCGGCTTCATTGACAGCGCCAAGGAGGAGGCCATTGCCAACATCCTCTCCGTGGCGGCTCTGAAGGCGCAGGGCGAGGTGAAGAAGATCCTGGTCACCGGCTGCCTCTCCCAGCGCTACCAAAAGGAGCTGATGGAGGAGCTGCCGGAGGTGGACGGCGTTCTTGGCACCGGCAGCTACTTTGAGATCGTCTCCGCCGTGGAGGAGGTGATGGGCGGCGCCCATCCCCGCCGCTTCGGGAACATCGACGCCCCGGTGGAGGAGGGGGACCGGGTGCTGACCACGCCTCCCTATTTTGCCTACCTGCGGATTGCCGAGGGCTGCGACAACCACTGCGCCTACTGCATCATCCCCAAGCTGCGGGGCCGCTACCGCAGCCGCGGCATGGAGCAGATCCTTACCGAGGCGGCGGAACTGGCAGCGCGGGGGGTGAAGGAGCTGATCGTCATCGCCCAGGATATCACCCGCTACGGCACGGATGTGGACGGCCGGCGGCATCTGCCGGAGTTGATCCGGGAGTTATGTAAGCTAAACTTCCACTGGATCCGCCTACACTATCTCTATCCCGACGAGATCACCGACGCGCTCATCGAGGTGATCGCCTCGGAGCCCAAGGTGCTCAAGTACTTGGATATCCCCATCCAGCACTGCAACGACGACGTGCTGCGGCGGATGAACCGCCGGGGAGACAAAGCCTATCTTCTGGAACTTTTTGCTAAGCTCCGCTCCCGCATTCCCGGCCTTGTGCTGCGCACCAGCATCATCACGGGGCTGCCTGGGGAGGACGAGGCCGCCTTTGAGGAGTTGTGTGAGTTTCTGAAGGAGGTCCGTATTGAGCGCTGCGGTGTGTTCCCCTACTCCCCGGAGGAGGGGACGGCAGCGGAGCGGATGCCGGACCGGGTGGACGCCGAGGAGGCCAACCGGCGGGCGGAGCTGCTGGTGGATCTCCAGTCCCGGATCATGGACGCCTATAACGAGTCCATGGTGGGTGAGGAGATAGAGGTGCTGTGCGAGGGCTTTGACAGCCAGTCCATGTGCTGCGTAGGCCGGAGCTTCGCCGAGAGCCCGGATATCGACGGGAAGATCTACCTTATCGGCACGGAGGACATTCCGGCGGGAACCTTCATCAGAGCCCGGGTCACCGGCGCCATGGACGGGGAGCTCACTGCCGAGGTGCTGCCTTGAAGGGGCGGGTACCGGCGGACAGATGCGGCGATCTGCGGACCATCCCCGGCGTGGGGAAGCGCATAGAAACGGTCATGCAGGCGCTGGGGATCCGCTGTGTAGCGGACCTGCGGGGGAAGGACCCGGAGGAGCTCTACCGGCGGGAGTGCGCCTACAAGGGGTTCCAAGAGGACCGCTGCGCCCTGTATGTCTGGCGGCTGGCGGTCTACTTCGCCGAGCACGAGGAGCCCGAAAGTGAAAAATTAAAGTGGTGGTACTGGAAGGACAAGCCCTATCCGCCGCTAAAAGAGGAGTAATGGCTATGAATCTGCCCAATAAACTGACAATTCTGCGCATTATCATGATATTGCCCTTTCTGCTGGTGCTCTACCTGGACGTGCCCTATGCCAGCTATATCGCCTTGGCCATCTTCATTTTGGCCAGCCTCACGGACCTGCTGGACGGGAAGATCGCCCGGAAGCGGCACCTGATCACGGATTTCGGCAAGTTTGCCGACCCTCTGGCGGACAAGATGCTGGTGACCGCCGCCATGCTGTGGTTTGTGGACATCGGGCAGATGCCCGGCTGGGCGCTGCTGATTGTCATCATCCGGGAGTTCGCCGTCAGCGGCCTGCGCATGGTGGCCAGCGACAAGGGGCGGGTCATCGCCGCCGGCTGGTCGGGTAAGGTGAAGACCGCCTCCACCATGGTGTGCATCGTGCTGATGTTTCTGCCCATCGGGGAGCTGCTCAACACCGTCTGTGTGGCGGTGATCGTGGTGACCACCCTCTACTCCGGCGTGGAGTACTTCATGAAGAACCGGGATATGCTGAAGGATATGTAAGAAGCATCCCTCCGGTGCTGCACCGGAGGGATGCTTTTTTCAGACTGGACACTTTTGCGGGCTTTATCGGTACTTCTCCCGGCACGCAAGGGTGGCCTTTCCGAGACGTGCCGAAAAAAAGACTTGCATTTTCCATGCGCGTGCGTATAATGGAAGCGTAACAACCGAATATTCGTCTTCAGGGCGGGGTGCAAGTCCCCACCGGAGGTATAGTCCTCGAGCGGCGTGCCGCATGAACCGGTGAGATTCCGGTACCGACAGTATAGTCTGGATGGAAGAAGACGTGAAGGAAGAGCTCCTTTGCGACACCAGCGTAAGGCGAATTGGGTGTTGGAAAGGAGATTTTTTTATGACAACAAAAACCATGCACCAAGAGACGGCTCCCCGGAGGGGGAGCAGACTGGCCGCAGCGGGCCGGGTGGACACCAAGAAGCTGGCCGCTATGGCCATGCTGGTGGCCCTGGCCTATGTGGTCACGGCCATGACACGCCTGCCCCTTGTGGGGGCGGCGCCCTATCTGAAGTACGACCCCAAGGACGTGGTACTGGTTATCGGCGGCTTCCTCTACGGGCCCATGGCTGCGGCAGGGATGTCTATCGTGACCTGTCTCATCGAGATGTTCACTGTCAGTGAGAGCGGCTTCATCGGCTTTGTGATGAACGTGCTGGCCTCCTGGGCCTTCGTCTGCCCGGCGGCCTTCCTCTATCAGAAGCGGCGCACCATCCGCGGCGCTGTGGCGGGGCTGACCTGCGGCGTGGTGCTGATGACCGCCACCATGCTGCTGTGGAACTTCCTCATCACCCCCCTCTATCAGGATCTGACCCGGGAGGCGGTGACGGAGATGCTGATCCCCATCTTCCTGCCCTTCAACGCCTTGAAGGCCGGGCTCAATATGGCGCTGGCGATTTTGCTCTATCAGCCGATCAACAATGCCCTGCGCCGGGCCCACCTGCTTCCCGCCCTGCCCGACGGCCAGACCCGGCGGAAGATCAACCTGGGCAATCTGCTCTTCGGCGCGGTGCTCCTTGGGGTGTGCATCCTGCTGGTGGAGGTAGCCCTCGGCAACCTGTAAGGAAGATATTTTTATCCAAAAAAACAGGAAGCGCCCTCACAGGGCGCTTCCTGTTTTTTTGAAAAGCTGCTGCCTGTCCTTTATATCAAAAGAGCATCCGGCAGCAGGAATATTTTTGACAAAAAATTCACAAAATGAGGGTTGACAAGCCGCATATATATTGTTATATTATTAACGTTAAGAAATTAACGAAATACGAATATACGACAGGAGGAACAACCCATGAAAATGAAAGGCTTTGCTATGCTGGGCATCGGTAAGACCGGCTGGATCGAGAAGGACGTGCCGGCCTGCGGACCGCTGGATGCCATTGTAAAACCGGTAGCGGTATCCCCCTGCACCTCTGATATCCACACCGTGTGGGAGGGAGCCATTGGCGAGCGCAAGGATATGATCCTGGGCCATGAGGCCGTGGGCGAGATCGTGGAAGTGGGCAGCCTAGTGAAGGATCTGAAGGTGGGCGATAAGGTGATCGTCCCCGCCATCACCCCCGACTGGGGCGCGCTGGAGTCTCAGGCCGGCTACTCCATGCACTCCGGCGGCATGCTGGCCGGCTGGAAGTTCTCCAACTTCAAGGACGGCGTGTTCGCCGAGTACTTCCACGTAAACGAGGCCGACGCCAATCTGGCCCGGCTGCCTGAGGGTGTGGAGGCCGCCGACGCGGTGATGCTCAGCGACATGGTGCCCACCGGTTTCCACGGCGTGGAGTTGGCGGATGTGCAGTTCGGCGACACGGTCTGCGTCATCGGTATCGGCCCTGTGGGCCTGATGAGTGTGGCAGGCGCCGCTCTGCGGGGCGCCGGGCGGCTGTTCGCCGTGGGCTCCCGGCCCAACTGCATCGATGTGGCCAAGGCCTACGGCGCCACGGACATCGTCAACTACCGGGAGGGCGACATCGTGGAGCAGATCATGGACAAGACCAACGGCAAGGGTGTGGACAAGGTGATCGTCGCCGGCGGCGATGCGGAGAACACCTTCGTGCAGGCCATCACCATGCTTAAGCCCGGCGGGCGCATCGGCAACGTCAACTATCTCGGCTCCGGTGACTATGTGCGCATTCCCCGTGCGGAGTGGGGCTGCGGCATGGGCCACAAGGTCATCGCCGGCGGCCTGATGCCCGGCGGACGGCTGCGGATGGAGAAGCTGGCCTCCCTCCTTGAGACGGGACGGCTGGACACCTCCAAGCTGCTGACCCACCGTTTCAACGGCTTTGAGCACCTGGAGGAGGCGCTGCTGCTGATGAAGGACAAGCCCAAGGACCTCATCAAGCCCGTGGTGATCATCTGAGGGCACTATAGGACTGACGGATTCATCGCTGTAATCGTCTAAGAGGGCGCGGGCTTTTCGCCGCGTCCTCTTTCTTTGCTGCCGTAGGCGGAGGGGGAAGGGATGCTGCTCTGCTGCCCGCCGTAAAATAATTTTTCTCTTGTGTCTTTTGCCACTTGCGCTACCACAAGATATGGTGTATGATAAACCCATTCTGACCTATAAAGTGTGTTTCCTGTTGTGCGGTGCCGGAGCGGCGGAAAAAATGCCCGGGCGCCGGGGCGGAAGAGGGACATAGCACGAAAATTTGCAGGAGAGAGGACGCGAGAGAAAGATGCCTATTACCAAAAACGCGCAGGCAGTTTTAGAGAAGCGCTATCTGATCCGGGACGAGCACGGCCAGCCCACGGAGACGGTGGACGACCTGTTCCACCGGGTGGCCAACGCCATCGCCGCGGCAGACGCGGCCTTTGACAGCACCGCTGATACGGCGGCCACGGCCAAGGAATTCTATGAGATGATGACGGAGCTGGACTTTCTGCCCAACTCCCCCACCCTGATGAACGCCGGGCGGCCCTTGGGGCAGCTCTCCGCCTGCTTTGTGCTGCCGGTGGGGGACTCCATGGAGGAGATCTTCGACGCCATCAAGAACGCCGCGCTGATCCACAAGAGCGGCGGCGGCACCGGCTTCTCCTTCTCCCGGTTGCGGCCCAAGGGGTCCACGGTGAACTCCACCGGCGGCGTGGCCAGCGGCCCCATCTCCTTTATGAAGGTGTTCAACGCCGCCACCGAGGCGGTGAAGCAGGGGGGCACCCGCCGGGGGGCCAACATGGGTATCCTCCGGGTGGACCACCCGGACATCATGGAGTTTATCACCTGCAAGAACGACACCAAGGAGATCACCAACTTCAACATCTCCGTGGGTATTACCGAGGCTTTCATGCAGGCGGTGGAGAAAAACGGGGAGTACGACTTAGTGGACCCTGCCACCGGCACCGTTACCGGACGGCTGCGGGCCAAGGAGGTCTTTGACGCTATCGTCTCCTCCGCTTGGCAGACCGGCGAACCGGGGATCATCTTCCTCGACCGGCTCAACCGGGACAACGTGGTGCCCCAGGTGGGAGAGATCGAGTCCACCAATCCCTGCGGCGAGCAGCCCCTTCTGCCCTACGAGGCTTGCAACCTCGGCTCTATCAACTTGGTTAACCACCTGAAAAAGACTGAACAGGGCTATGAGGTGGACTGGGACAAGCTGGCGGCTACCGCCGCCAAGGCTGTCCACTTTTTGGACAACGTCATCGAGGTCAACCAGTATCCCCTGCCGGAGATCGAGAAGATGACCCTCTCCACTCGGAAGATCGGCCTTGGCGTCATGGGCTTTGCCGACATGCTGCTGTATTTGGGCGTGCCCTACAACAGTGAGGAGGGCGTGGAGCTGGGGCGGCGGATCATGGCCGCCGTCAACAACGCCGGCCACGCGGCCTCCCGGGCCCTCGCCAAGACCCGTGGCCCCTTCCCCCTCTTCTCGGAGAGCACGCTGAAGGACGGGGAGCCCATCCGCAACGCCACCGTCACCACCATCGCTCCCACCGGCACCCTCAGCATCATCGCCGGGGTGTCCTCCGGCGTGGAGCCGGTGTTCGCCTACGCCTACATCCGCAACGTTATGGACGGCACCCACCTCATTGAGACCAACCAAATCCTCAAGGACAAGCTGGTGGAGGCCGGTGTCTACTCCGAGGAGTTGATGAAGGAGATCGTGGCCCACGGGACGCTGTCCCACGTGGCCGGAATTCCCGAGGAGATCAAGCGGGTGTTCGTCTGCGCCCACGACGTGTCCCCCGTCTGGCATGTGCGCATGCAGGCGGCCTTCCAGGATTACACGGACAACGCCGTCAGCAAGACGGTGAACTTCCCCAACAGCGCCGCCAAGGCGGATGTGGCCGAGGTGTACCACCTGGCCTACACCCTCGGGTGCAAGGGCACCACCATCTATCGGGACGGCAGCCGCAACGAGCAGGTGCTCAACATCGCCAAGGTCAACGACGGCAAGGAGGCGCCCAAGGCGGCCTCTGCCCCCTGCACCGCCACCGCCGGACATATCGAGGGGGACTACGGCCGTCTGCTGCCCCGACCCCGGCCGGATGTCACCACCGGCTTGACCGAGAAGGTGAAGATCGGCTGCGGCAACCTGTACATCACGGTGAACTACGACGAACAGGGCATCTGCGAGGTGTTCACTAACACCGGCCGGGCCGGCGGCTGCCCCAGCCAGAGCGAGGCCACCGCCCGCCTAGTCAGCGTGGCCATCCGCAGCGGCATGGATCCCAAGGAGATCATTGCCCAGCTTAAGGGGATCCGCTGCCCCTCCTGCCTGCGCCAGCCGGGGGTGCCTGTCACCTCCTGTCCAGACGCCATCGCCAAGGCTCTGGAGAAGGTCATCAAGGCCACCCAGGGAGGGGAGATGAGCGCGATTCCTCCGATTATGGTGCCCGCCGCCAAGCGGGATATCTCTCCGGCAGAGGCCAAATTGGCCAAATTCTGCCCTGAGTGCGGCAGTAAGCTGGAGCACGAGGGGGGCTGTGTCACCTGCCGCAGCTGCGGCTACTCCAAGTGCGGATAAAAAATCAAAAAAGCGGCACCGCCGCTTTTTTGAGTCATATTTCAGTCCGCTGCGCACAAAGGGCGGCCGCCACCAGCGGC
Organism: uncultured Oscillospiraceae bacterium; assembly: GCA_904420145.1. GTDB lineage: Bacteria > Bacillota > Clostridia > Oscillospirales > Oscillospiraceae > CAJFPI01. The sequence goes on along the minus strand of CAJFUI010000032.1, from coordinate 10,598 downwards.
CGCCCTTCACACGATCGAGCACATAGGTGTTTTTACCACGCACATGTCGCGGCGAAAACAGCTTATCGAAAAGCCTCCTAAGAGAGAAGGCGGGCCGGAGCTGGGTGGGGGGAGCGCGAGGGGGCGCCGCCCGCCTCGCGTGGGCTCCAATACCCCGCGGCACCTTGTGGGGCAAGGTGCTGCGGCGAGCGGAGCGAGGACTTTTGCGCCGGGGTACGGCGAAAAAGTACCGGTATTTTTCAGGCAATCAAAAAAAGCGCCGCCGCCGCTTTTTTTGATTGCCTGAGGGAGGGGCTTGCGGCCCCTCCCTGTTTGTGGTATGGTATAGGAAGATTTTTGTCCAAAGGAGTATGCCCATGGCAGCAAAACAGCGGATCCAGCTCATCGACGCCCTGCGGGGTCTTGCGGTGCTGCTGATGGTGATTCACCACTTTCTCTACGATTTGGCCGCCTTCGCCGGCGCGCCTTGGTGGCTGTTCAGCAACCCCATCTTCAACCCCCTCCACTTCGTCTTCGCGGGGCTTTTCATCTTTCTCTCCGGCGTCAGCTCCAACTTCTCCCGCAGCAATATCAAGCGGGGGCTGAAGGCTCTTCTGTGCGCGGCGGTGATTACGGCGGTCACCGTGTGGATGGATATGGACGTGTGGTTTGGCGTGCTGCACCTGCTGAGCGTGTGCATGATTCTCTACGGCCTGAGCCGCCCCCTCTGGGAGAAGCTGCCCTCATGGGTGGTGCCGGTGCTCTCGGTAGCGGGTATTGTGCTCACCGGCCATATGGTGTACGGCGTCCCCACGGAGATTCCCTACCTGTGGATGTTCGGCTGGACCACGGCGGACTTTGTCTCCACGGACTACTTCCCCCTGCTGCCCTGGGCCTTCGTCTTTCTCCTTGGCACTTGGGCGGGGCGGTATATCAAGACCGGGCGGCTGCCGCAGTGGTTCTACACCGCTAAAGTGCCCCGCTTAGCCGCTGTGGGACGGCACAGCCTTGTGATCTATATGCTGCACCAGCCGGTGCTCTATGGACTGACCATGGTCATCGTCTATCTGATGGGGCGGTAGGAACTGCCCTAATATCGTCTAAAACTGCGGCGCTGGTCTGCAGAGGGCCGCCACATTGATGAAAAGGAAACAGGAGTTTAACAGATGATGGAACTGCGCGTGAAAAAACTGCATCCGAAGGCCAAGCTCCCCACCCGGGGCAGCGAGCAGGCGGCAGGCTACGACCTCTACGCCTCCTTTGACGGGGGACGCATCGAGATCCCCCCCCACGGCACGGCGAAAATTTCCACAGGGCTGTGCATCGAGATCCCCGACGGCTACTTCGGTGCGGTCTTCGCCCGCAGCGGCCTCGCCTCCAAGGAGGGGCTGCGCCCGGCCAACTGCGTGGGCGTGTGCGACAGCGACTACCGGGGGGAGTATCTGGTGATGCTCCACAACGACACCGACGAGCCCCGGACCGTCCTCAGCGGGGACCGGATCGCCCAGCTGGTGGTGCTGCCCTATCTCAGCGTCACCTTTACCGAGGTGGATGAGCTCTCGGAGACGGCCCGGGGTGCGGGGGGCTTCGGGAGCACCGGAAGATAACGGTTCATGCCATGTGCCACCCTTTGGGGCACAGCCCCAGGGAAGTTCATAGGGCGAAAAAACCTTGCAGAGTTCGCGGCGTACACCGTAAGCTCTGCAAGGTTTTTCTTTTTATCCCAGCAGCGTGGTCCATATGGGGATGGTCAGGATGCACAGCAGGTGGGAGACTAAAACCGAACCGGCCGCGTCAAACTGGGCGTCGGGATTTTTGTTGTAGCGGAGGGTGAAGGAGGCGGTGAGGGAGGCGATGGGCAGCGCGGCGCACATGACGACCACCTTCCGCAGCTCATCGTCGATGGGGAGGGGGGCAAGCAGCAGGAAGAAAAAGCCGGGGAGCAGCAGCAACCGAAGGGCGCTGACTAAGACATAGCGCGGCCGCAGCAGCTGCTTTAGAGGCTGCTTGCCCAGCACCAGGCCGCAGGTCAGCATACCGAGGACAGAGGACGTGCTGCCCAAGCCGGATACCACATCCCCCAAGACCCAGGGCAGCCGCCACTGGAGCAGATAGAAGGCCAGTCCCACAAAGACGGCCACCATGGGCGGGGAAAAATAATTTTTCACCTTCTGCCCCCAGGTGGTGTGGGGATGGGTCAGCTCCGGCGGGGACAGGAGGACCTTGGCCCCGCTGTAGAAGATCATGCGGAGAGGGATCAAAAAGACCACAAAGTAGAACAGGGTGTGGGATCCGTAGAGGGACTCAATCAACGGAAAGCCCATGAGGGTGAAGTTGGTGAAGATCGTGCCGAAGCGGACGATACGGCCCATGTCGCCCCCGATCCGGCGGTAGCACAGTTGGCCGAGGAGGGCGGAGAGCAGCAGGTACCCCACGGAGAGGAGCAGCAGCAGAGCGCAGTTTTTCAGATCCGCCGGGTCAAAGTCCATCTGCAGGGAGTTGAAGATCATGCAGGGGAGCACAATATCGCTGTAGAGGGTGTTCAGCTGCCGGTCAAAATCCAGCCCCACCATTTTTCGATTCTGCATAAAAATACCGATTCCCACATAGAGAACCAGCTGCAGCACCTGCCGCATGGCCAGCATGTGACCCCTCCTCTCAAAATTCCTTCTTACTCTACCATATCCGCCGAGGAAAAACAAGGGGAGCCCCAGGTGAACATTTCTGAGATATCGAAAAAGCGGGAAATATTTTTAATAGCAAGGCATAATTCCATAAGCAGAAGCTTGCCGGACAGCGATCCGAGCCGACTGCCTGCACACGGTTCGGCCTTTTTACAAAAGGCCGAACCGTAATCCGAGCAAATATGGAACTTGTTTGGGGGCTGGTTCCATCTATCCGGTACAATAGCGGTATCTGTTCAACAAGGAGGATGCCGCTTTGCGAAGGAAAAACCACACCCTGACTGCCGCCCTGATCCGCCGCTATGCCGACCACCTGCGGGAACAGGAGCGCAGCACCGCCACCATACAGAAATACACCCACGACCTGACCGCCCTGCTGGCGGACATTTTAGGTCACTCCAGCGTCAACACCACCCGCATCTATACCATGGAGAGCGGGGCCGTCCACGCCCGGCAGATGGGCCGCATGGGGCTGGTGATGACATAGTTTTCGTTCTGTTGTAAGGCAAAAGCCTCATACCCTATATCCGGCAACATCTAAAGGCTGTTTTGACAGGACAAACAGGCGGAGAACAAAGCGCCGTTTCTCCGCCTGTTTGTCCTGTGCAGAATTCCCTCAAAAGTTCGTGAAACGCTTGATTTTGCAGGGAGAAGTTGGTATAGTTGAGGTAAAGCAGATCAGTTACAACAGAACGAAAAGTATGTGGTCAATGCGGAAGCGGCTTGGTGTTTTTTTTGACCGGCAAAGACCAAAGCATGAGGCCCTACAAACCGGGGGATCAAGCAAAACAACTGAAAACAGGGCTGGAAGAGGAAGGAAGATATACCCATAGGAAAAGGAGTTTTGGAATGAAAACAGTATTCATCATTATGGCTTTGGTATTCGGAGCATACATATGTTGGGTCATTGGAATGACAATCTACTCCAGAGCTACAGCCGAGAAAAGGAAGGAGCAGGAAGAGAGAGAAAAAGCGAGGGAGGCTGCGGAAAGGCCATTTCGTGAAAAGGCATTTTTTGATGGTTGTGTGCAGGCAGGAATTCTTAGCTATGGATGCATGAACGATCGTCTGAGTGATACAGCAAAAACCGCGATAGAAATCGCGAAAAAATGCAGATTGATTTCGGCAAATAGCGATCGCACTACGCAAAACTTACATATGCTGCGAGATGTGTTCTATGCACAGAGTGAAACCGAAGAAGGTAAGCAGGCAATCATGGAGAAACACCGGGAAAACGATAAAGCGGAGTGGGAAAAGTGGAGCTCCTGCTCTGACCTGCCCCCTGAGGCCAAGCTACAGACGATGCTCCACAACTGGGAACAGGAGCTGCTTGGAATGACCTCCCCCCAATTGATTCGTCCCGCAAAAACGTCGGACGGTATGGTCCAAGCAGGGATGGCATCCGGAGTGGGTGGCGCGATTCCGGCCCTCGTTTCGCTGTCCCATACAGCGGAGCGAAATGCCCAAATTGAGGAATACAACCAAGGAATTGAAACGATGAACCTCCTTGCGACTGAGGCAACGCTGATGAAAGAAAGCACCTTGGCAAGAGTCCGAGAGGCGGCTAAGCGATACACCGGCAAAAAAATCGCGAGAATGACGAAGGAGGAAGTGCTGGCACTTCTTGAGTTCAAGGAAACGAAGGTTACGGTTTATAATTCTGAGACTGGTACGCTCCAAGTAGAAACAGCCGTAAAATTATCAAAGTGGCTTGAGATCGATGGGGTAAAATATTTTGTAGATGGTTCTCTCGTTGCGGAGATCTATAAAGGAAAGGAGAAAATCGGGGAGGCCGTTATGGTATTTCCTGTATATGGGTTAAGGAATTTTTCTAACTCTCGTCAAGTTTTTCCGCATGAGCGGAAAGACAACAAGGATCATTTTGTTTACTTAAAAGGTCTGTGCCTTTTCTGCAAGGAGGCATCTCGGGAGGAAGTCAACAAATATCAGGTGAAGATCGTTCCCGGAAAATATCTGTGGGCTATGGAGGAGCTAACACCTTTTGAACAAAACCAAGTTGGAACTGCCATCTGATAGGCGGTCTATTGGAGAAATCCTCCATTTTGTACGAGATGGGAGGAGTATTTGAAAAAGCTATAAGAAAAGGACCTGATTCAACCACATCCCCTAAGCGGAGGCTCTACACCAAGAAATTTTGGACTGTCATATCAGCCTATGTTTCTTACACCAAAAGAAAAAATAAACCACGCAAAAAACAGCAGGACGAGGCGGGACGGTTTCATCCGTCCCGCCTTTTCCATGGCATATTTGTGGAATTTCCTCTTTACAAATGAAACCTTGGGTGCTATAATGGCCCCAGTTTGGAAATAGGAGCGCACGCAGGATGGCAAACTCCCTTCTGAAAAGCGCATACTTCTTCTTTTTTAGCTTTACCTACTTTTATGTGGGTAAGGCTTATTTGGGTTTCACCGAAATGAAGAAACGCGCTTGTCAGATGGCATAAGGCTTGCAGTGTTTTCATGGAGACTTCACGGTGAATCCCACCGTGGAGTCTTTTTTGTTGGAAAAAGCGGCGCGAAAACCGTACATACTAAAACATATGAGAGTATAGGAGCGTAACGATTATGGTTGTCATTCTCAAAGAGCATCCCAACGAAAAGCAGCTGGAGAACCTGAAAAACTGGCTGACCAGCCTGGGGCTGGAGATCCACATGAGCACCGGCACCAAGCACACCATCCTGGGGCTGGTGGGGGACACCTCCCTGGTGGATATCGACCTCATCAAGGCCTTAGACATTGTGGAGGAGGTCAAGCGGATCCAGGAACCCTTCAAAAACGCCAACCGCAAGTTCCACCCCAAGGACACGGTGATCGACGTGGGCGGCGTGAAGCTGGGCGGCGGAAACTTCCAGTTCATCGCCGGCCCCTGCTCGGTGGAGACGGAGGAGCAGATCTGCTCCATCGCCCAGTCGGTGAAGGCCTCCGGCGCGGGCTTCCTCCGGGGCGGCGCCTTCAAGCCCCGCACCTCCCCCTACGCCTTCCAGGGCCTCCGGGCGGAGGGCATCCGGCTGCTGCTGGAGGCCAAGAAGGAGACGGGGCTGCCCATCGTCACCGAGCTGATGGATCTCAACCAGCTGGAGTACTTCGACGAGGTGGACGTGATTCAGGTGGGCGCCCGGAACATGCAGAACTTCGAGCTGCTCAAGGAGCTGGGCCACCTGCGCAAGCCCATCCTCATCAAGCGGGGCATGGCCGGCACCCTCCAGGAGCTGCTGATGAGCGCGGAGTATGTGATGGCCGGCGGCAACGACCAGGTGATCCTCTGCGAGCGGGGCATCCGCACCTTTGAGACCTACACCCGCAACACCCTGGACCTCTCCGCCGTCCCCGTGCTCAAGTCCATGTCCCACCTGCCGGTGGTCATTGACCCCAGCCACGCCACCGGCAAGGCCAGCCTGGTGCGCTCCATGTCCTTGGCGGCAGCTGCCGCCGGCGCCGATGGGCTGATGATCGAGGTCCACAACGATCCCCAGCACGCCCTGTGCGACGGGCCCCAGTCCATCACCCCGGACGCCTTCGCCGCGCTGGCGGAGAATGTCCGGCAGATTCTCCCCTTCTGCCAGTACAGCTATGAATAAGAGGGAGAGGCTGCTATGACGATTGGAATTGTGGGCCTGGGCCTCATCGGAGGCTCTCTGGCCCGGGCCGTCAAGGCCAACACCCCCCACACGATCCTTGGGACGGACCTGCAGCGCCCAGTGGTCTACCGGGCCAAGCTGCTGGAGGTCATCGACGAGGAGCTGACGGAGGAGCGGGTGCCCTCCTGCGATATTCTGATTTTGGCCCTCTATCCCCGGGACACTGTGGCGTGGGTGGAGCAGCACGCCGCCGCGATCCAGAAGGGTGCAGTGGTGGTGGACTGCGCCGGCGTCAAGGCCGCCGTCTGTGAGCCCTGCTGGGAAATTGCCGAAAAAAACGGCTTTACCTTTATCGGAGGACACCCCATGGAGGGGGTGGCCCGCTTAGGCTTTGAGAACTCCCGCCGGGATCTGTTCGTGGGGGCCTCCATGATCTTGGTGCCCCACAGGGATATCTCCATCGAGACCATGAAGAAGCTCAAGGACGTCTTTGACGCCATCGGCTTTACCCGCTACGAGATCGCCTCGCCGGAAAAGCATGACCGGATCATCGCTCTCACCAGCCAGCTGGCCCACGTGGTGTCCAGCGCCTATGTGAAAAGTCCCACCGCCGCGGAGCACCGGGGCTTTTCCGCCGGCAGCTTCCGGGATATGACCCGGGTGGCCTATCTGAACGAGCGGATGTGGGCGGAGCTCTTTATGCTCAACCGGGAGAACCTGCACAACGAGATCGAGGGGCTGATTGACCGACTGCGGGCCTACGACGACGCTCTGGAGAGGGGCGACGAGGAGGAGCTGATGTGGCTGCTCCGGGAGGGCCGGGAGGCCAAGACTGCCCTCGATCAGGCCAAGGACAGCCTGTAAGGAGGAAGCCATGGAACATCTGCGCATCCAAACGAATCCTCCCTATGAAATCCGTATCGACTCCGGCAGCATGGACCGCTGGGGCGAGGCTGTCGCCTCGGTGGCAAGGGGACGCCGTTGCGCCCTCATCACCGATTCCGCCGTGGGGCCCCTCTACGCCCAGCGGGTGGAGCGCTCCCTCCAGGGGGCGGGCTTTGCCGTGTGCACCTACACCATTCCCGCCGGGGAGCGGAGCAAAAATATAACGACCTATGGAGACATTTTGGAGTTTTTGGCGGAGCACCGCCTGACCAGAACCGACTGCATCGCCGCTCTCGGCGGCGGCGTGGTGGGGGATCTGGCGGGCTTTGCCGCCGCCACCTACCTCCGGGGCGTCGACTATGTGCAGCTGCCTACCACCCTGCTGGCTCAGGTGGACTCCTCGGTGGGGGGCAAGACCGCCGTGGACCTCGTCCACGGGAAGAACCTCTGCGGCGCCTTCTACCAGCCCCGGCTGGTGCTGATGGACCCGGAGGTGCTCTTCACCCTCCCCGACGCCGTCTTCTCCGACGGCATGGCGGAGGTGATCAAGTACGGCTGCATCTGGGACCGCTCTTTCTTCGACTTCCTCTGCTCCCACCCCAGCCGGGCCGATCTGATGCCCCACATTGAGACGGTGCTGCGCACCTGCTGCGCCATCAAGGGACAGGTGGTGGAGGAGGATGAGCACGACCATGGCCTGCGGATGATTTTGAACTTCGGCCACACCATCGGCCACGCCTATGAGAAGCTGGGGAACTACACGACCTATACCCACGGGCAGGCGGTGGCCGCCGGCATGAGCGACGCCCTCCAGATCGGCTTCGCCTTGGGCGTCTCCGGAGGAAGCGATGAGGGCTATACGGCGTTTATGGACCTGCTGAAGGCCTTCCGCCTGCCCACCCACATCCACATCCCCCGGGAGGATGAGCAGGCGTGGCGTACCGTAACGGAGACCGTTGGCCTGGACAAAAAGGGGGATGGGGACGACATCACCATGATCTTTTTGGAGAGGATCGGGAAGGCTGTTCCGGTGAAAATGAAAAAGGACGCGGTGCTGGCCCATCTGGCTGCCGTCCACGGGAGGGCTTGATTGTGAATGTGACCATTACACCCGGCCTGCTGGAAGGGACTGTTACCCCGCCTCCCTCCAAGTCCATGGCCCACCGCCTGCTCCTCTGCGCGGCGCTGGCGCCGGGGGAGAGCACCCTCTCCCATATCGCCTTTTCCGAGGATATCAAGGCCACCCTCCGCTGCGTGGAGGCCCTTGGCGCCTCATGGGAGCAGAAGGAGCCGGAGACCATCCGCCTGCGGGGAGCGGTGGGCGGGCACACAGCCCCGGACGGAGCGCTGCCCCATTTTGACTGCGGGGAGTCCGGCTCCACCCTGCGCTTTCTGATCCCCATCGCCTTAGCCCTCCGGGGCGGCGGAGTGTTTACCGGGCGGGGCCGACTGATGGAGCGGCCCTTGGGCCCCTATTTTGACCTGTTTCGTGAAAAGAACATTTTTTATGAGCAGAAGGACGGTGTCCTCACGGTCCGCGGTGCGCTGCGGCCCGGGAAATACGCCCTGCCCGGCAATGTCTCCAGCCAGTTTTTTACCGGCCTCCTGTACGCCCTGCCCCTGCTGGGGGGAGATTCGGAGCTTTTGAGCACCACCCCTATCGAGAGTGCGGGCTATCTCCACATGACCCGGCAGGCCATGGGACGGTTCGGGGTGGACACCGGGTGGTCGAGGCAGACCTTCCGAATCCCCGGCAATCAGACCTACCGTCCGGCGGACTGCGCTGTGGAGGCAGATTGGTCGCAGGCCGCCTTCTGGTATGCCGCCCAGGGCATCGGGAACCAGGTGGAGGTGGTCGGAATGGATGAGAACTCCCTCCAAGGGGACAAGGTGATCTTAGACTGGGGCGGGATGCTCCGGAATGAGCCCCTCTCCGGCGGCGTGTCCGTCCCTGTTTTGGGGCAGGATAGAGCAGACGGTAAGAAGCTGTCTGTCCCCGGCCGATCCGGGCGGTATGCGGTGGGCATCGATGTCTCCCACAGCCCCGATCTGGTGCCCCCGGCGGCGGTATGGGGGGCGCTGACGCCGGGCTGCGACCTGTATCTGAAAAATGCCGGGCGCCTGCGCATCAAGGAGAGCGATCGCCTCGACTCCGTGACAAAGGTGCTCAATGCCATGGGCGCCGAGGTGCGGGAGGAGGCGGACAGCCTCTTTATCCGGGGCCGGGCCGCCCTCCGGGGCGGCGTGACGGTGGACAGCTGCAACGACCACCGCATCGCCATGATGGCGGCCGTTGCCGCCACGAAGTGCGAGAGACCGGTGACGGTGGCGGCTGCGGAGTGCGTGGCCAAGTCTTACCCCAACTTCTGGGAGGAGTTCCAGCGATTAGGAGGAAAGCTGACATGAGATATACAATTTTTGGGGAGTCCCACGGTCCGGCCATCGGCGTGGTCCTCTCCGGTGTCCCGGCGGGGCTGACGCTGGACTGGGACTTTATCGCGAAGGAGATGGCCCGCCGGGCACCGGGCCAGAGCAATCTCACCACCACCCGCAAGGAGCCGGACAAGCCGGAGGTGCTCTCCGGTATCTTCGAGGGAAGGACCACCGGCGCGCCGCTGTGCGCCGTCATTGAGAACACCGACACCCGCTCCAAGGACTACGGCAATCTGGCCGACTGCCCACGGCCGGGCCACGCAGACTACGCCGCCTACATGGCCAGCGGCGGCTGCAACGACTACCGGGGGGGCGGCCACTTCTCCGGCCGCCTGACTGCGCCGCTGGTCTTTGCCGGAGCCGTGGCCAAGCAGATTTTAGCGGGGCGCGGCATCCAAGTCTCGGCCCGCATCTCTATGGTAGGGGGGATCAAGGACCCAACCAAGGAGCAGATCGAGGAGACCATCATGGCCGCTAAGATGGACCAGGACAGCGTAGGGGGCGCCATCGCCTGCACCGTCACCGGCTTTGCCCCCGGTATCGGCGCTCCGGACTTCGACTGCAATGTGGAGGGGATTTTCTCCCGCTACCTTTTTGCGGTGCCGGCGGTGAAGGCTATCGGCTTTGGCGCGGGCTTTGGCTTTGCCTCCATGCGGGGCAGTGAGGCCAACGACCCCTTCTATATGGACGGCGATACGGTGAGGACCCGCACCAACCACACCGGCGGGATCAACGGCGGCATCACCAACGGCATGCCGGTCACCTTCGAGGTGGCCTTCCGCCCCACCTCCTCCATCTCCCGGGAGCAGGACAGCGTGAACCTGCGGACCAGGGAGAATGTGAAGCTCATCGTCCGCGGCCGCCACGACCCGTGTGTTCTGACTCGGGCAGTGGTCGTGGTGGAGGCGGCGGCAGCTCTCGCCTCCTGCGAGGTGCTGGGGATATAGGGGCGCGGCGGCCGCAGCCAAGCCTTTTCGCGGAGCGAAAAGCTTGCCGCAGGCGGGATTCACTCCCGCCG
>CAJFUI010000031.1 GCA_904420145.1 uncultured Oscillospiraceae bacterium | reverse complement strand
GCACCCCCGGGCAGGCTCGAACTGCCGGCGTTCCGCTTAGGAGGCGGACCCTCTATCCATCTGAGGTACGGGGGCATATGAAGTTTCCTCTCGCCAGGTGATAGGTGAGCATGGACTTAGGAGGCGAACGCTGCTATCCAGCTGAGCTACGGAGGCTTATACATGATATTCGGTTTTTATACAGCTCTTGGCGGGCGGCCTTACTTCCGCTTAGGAGGCGGTCGCTCTATACAACTGAGCTACAGGGGCGTGTGAAATTTTGATCCGCAGCGGAACGGCAGTCCCGTTAAATAAAAGACACTCTCCCGCCGGTCCGGTCCGGTGACAGGAATTTGCCTCTTAGCAGTAACAACTGGAATATTGTACCCAATAAAATAAAAATTGTCAACATTGTAAGTTGAAAAAGGGAAATAATTGTAATACAATACTAAAGTTATGGAATTGGGCTGTTTTGCGACGGAGAAGAGCGATTTCCCACGCCGGCGTACCGCCGATAAGCTCCCCCGCCTGCGCGTTGCAGAAAGGGAGTGCGGATAGGGCGCCTGAACCGCTCTGCGGGTCTGCTGTGCGGGCCGTTGGGCTTGGCGCGCCGTTTTACAGCCTTTCTGCGAGAACGACAGCCCCCTCCCGATGGAGGGCGGGCTGGTTATGGAGCGTATTCCTTGTTGCTTTTAGGAGGAACTGGTATGAGAAATGAGAAGCTGAGAAACGTCGCCATCATCGCCCACGTGGACCACGGCAAGACCACGCTGGTGGATCAGATGCTCAAGCAGGGGGGAGTGTACCGGGAGAACCAGGAGGTGGTGGACCGTGTTATGGACTCCGGCGACTTGGAGCGGGAGCGGGGCATCACCATTATGGCGAAGAACACCGCCATCCGCTACGGCGACACCAAGATCAACATTGTGGACACCCCGGGCCACGCCGATTTCGGCGGCGAGGTGGAGCGCATTCTGAAGATGGTCAACGGCGTCATCCTGCTGGTAGACGCCGCCGAGGGGCCCATGCCCCAGACCCGCTTTGTTCTGAGCAGGGCGCTGGAGCTGGGTCACCGGGTGATCGTGGTGGTCAACAAGATCGACCGGCCCGACCAGCGGATCCACGAGGTCATCGACGAGATTTTGGAGCTGCTGCTGGACTTAGACGCCACCGATGAGCAGCTGGACAGCCCCATGCTCTTCTGCTCCGCCCGGCAGGGGATCTGCTCCTACTCCCCCGACGATCTGGGGACGGACCTCAAGCCCCTGTTCGAGACCATCCTCAACTACATTCCCGCCCCGGAGGCGGACGCGGACGCCCCCTTCCAGATGCTGGTCAGCTCCATCGACTACAACGAGTTTGTGGGCCGCATCGCCATCGGCCGCATCGAGCGGGGGACCATTCGGCAGAACCAGGAGATCGCCGTGTGCAACTACCACGACCCCGACGCCCCGGCCAAGCGTGCCAAGGCCACGGCCATCTACGAGTTTGAGGGGCTGAGCCGTCAGGCGGTGGGCGAGTCCACCGCCGGCAACATCATCGCCATGAGCGGCATCGGCGACACCATCTGTGACCCGGCGGCGGTGGAGCCCATCGAGTTTGTGAAGATCTCCGCCCCTACCATGGAGATGACCTTTTCTGTCAACGACTCTCCCTTTGCCGGCCGGGAGGGCAAATTTGTTACCTCACGCCAGATCCGGGACCGGCTGTTCCGGGAGACGCTGAAGGACGTGAGCCTCCGGGTCAGCGAGATCGAGGGGGCCACCGACGCATTCAACGTGGCCGGCCGGGGGGAGATGAGCCTCTCCATCCTCATCGAGACCATGCGCCGGGAGGGCTATGAGTTCCAGGTCTCTCCCCCCCGGGTCCTCTATCAGGAGATCGACGGGAAGAAGTGCGAGCCCATTGAGCGGCTGGTGGTGGACGTGCCCGGCGACGCGGTGGGCGCGGTGATCGAGAAGATCGGCTCCCGGAAGGGCGACCTGGTGGAGATGACCCCTGTAGGCGAGCGGATGAAGATCGAGTTTTTGGTGCCCTCCCGGGGACTGTTTGGCTACCGCAACGAGTTTTTGACCGACACCAAGGGCGAGGGCATCATGGCCAGCGTCTTTGACAGCTACGCCCCCTTCAAGGGGGATCTCAGCCGCCGGAACACCGGCTCCCTGGTGTCCTTTGAGACCGGCGAGAGCGTCACCTACGGCCTCTATAATGCCCAAGAGCGGGGCAGCCTCTTTATCGGCCCCGGTGTGCCGGTGTACGCAGGTATGGTGGTGGGCGTCAGCCCCAAGAGCGACGACATCACTGTGAACGTCTGCAAGAAGAAGCAGCTGACCAACATGCGGGCCAGCGGCAGCGACGATGCGCTGCGCCTGGTGCCGCCCCGGCAGATGAGCCTGGAGCAGTGCCTGGAGTTTTTGGCCGACGACGAGCTGCTGGAGGTGACCCCCAAGAGCCTGCGCATCCGCAAGAGCATCTTAGACCATGAGAAGCGCATGAAGGCGGTTATGCGCGCCCGGGGCAAATAAGGCGAACAAAAGAGACGGCAGATGCTATCTGCCGTCTCTTCCTCTATACCGTATACCGCCATACCGCCGTATTTGCCGTCAGCTGCACCACGGGCTGTGGAGATCTGCGAAGTGTCCGCTGTTCAGGCGGGCATATTGCCCCCGGCACAGGAATAGAATGGGGACAAAGATGAGAGGAGGCGGAACGGGTGAAAATTTTTTATCTGCGGCGGCGGTGGCTGGCGGTGCTGGCGGGAGCGGCGGCCTGCGCGGCTATCTTCGCCGCCGCGGCGGCGCCGGGGGCGATGACCGCCTCGGCCTCTGCCGGGCAGGCGCCGATCCGCTCGGTCCAGCGGGACCAGAAGCAGACCGCCGTCACCTTCGACGTTGCACAGGATGACGAGGGGGAGGTGGCGGAGCTGTTGGAGCTTTTGGACGGGTACCACGTCACCGCCGCCTTCTTTGTCACAGGGGAGTGGGCGCAGCAGCACCCTGACGCGGTGCGGGCTCTGCGGGAGGCGGGCCACGAGGTGATGGGACGTCTGGACACCGGTGTGCGCTACACCCGGCTCACCGCCGAGGAGATCATCGCGGATATCACGGACAGCTGTGACCAGATAGAGGCGCTGACCGGCGCGGCCCCCACCCTGATCCGCTGTCCCGACGGGACCTATGACGACCATGTGCTGGCGGCCATCCGCTCCATGGGCAGGGAGGCTGTCCAGTGGGACGTGGACAGCTTAGATGGAGAGGGGGCATCCGCCGGGGAGATCAGCAGGCAGGTGATGGAACATGTGGAGCCGGGATCCATTCTCCTCTTTCACAGCGGGGGGCCCCACACCAAGGAGGCGCTGCCCGTTGTGCTGGAGCAGCTGCTCCGGGAGGGCTATGAGATCGTACCGCTCTCCCAGCTCCTTTTGGAGGGGGACTACGTGGTGGACGGATCCGGCCGGCAGTGTCCGGCATAGTCTCCTGACCCCTATTGCCTCCGTTCGAAAAGGGATAAGAAAGGCCCCTGTGCCGCCATGCGGCACAGGGGCCTCTTTTTTTTCGCTCTACAGCGGCTGGGGCACAAAGCCCGCCTCGGTGAGCACCAGGGTCTCCCGAAAGCCGCAGGAGCGGCAGAGCGCCGCCGCCTCGTCAAAGGCGTAGAGGAGCTGAGCGGCGCTGTGGCAGTCGCTGGTGATGACAATGGCGCCCCCGGCCTGACGGATTTCCCGCAGCAGCGCCGGGGCGGGGTAGGGGGCGGTGCGATAGCCGCGGGCCATGGCACCGGTGTTGACCTCAAACACCATGTCCCGCCGGGCCAGCTGCCGGACGGCCTCCACCGCCGCGGCGCGGTAGCGGGGGCTGTCGGTGGAGAAGAGGCGGTCCCCCTCGTTGTACTTGGTAATCAGGTCCAGATGCCCCACGATCTGGCGGGAGTTCCACCGGGGCAGCCGGGCCATTTTGTCGTAGTAAGCCTCCGCCGCGGCGAGGTAGTCCCCGCTGTAGAGGGTCTCCACCGCCCGGGAAAAGGACGCCGCGCTCTCATCCACGTAGAAGCTCACGTCATCCTTGGTCAGGCGGTGGACCGAGCCGATGAGGTAGTCATAGGGCGCCGAAGGGGACGGGGAGTCGCAGTCCTGCTCCAAGCCGAGAAAAATCTGCAGCTGCCCTCCGTAGGCCTTTTGCAGGCGCTCCACCTCGGCGCGGTAGCGCTGGACGCCCTCGGCGGTCATGGTCCAGCTGTCGTCAGAGGGGAGGGGAGAGTGGCCAGAAAAGCCCAGAGAGTCCATCCCCAGGGATAGGGCCGCCTGTACCAGCTCCTCCGGGGTGTTTTCCCCGTCGCAGAAGGTGGTGTGGGTGTGGAGATTCTGGCGCATCAGGTCATCTTCTCCTGCTTGATTTTGTGGTCAATGACGTGGCGGGAGGCCAGCTCCGCCATGACGTCGTCCACGCTGATGCCCATCTCCACCATCAGCACCAGCACGTGGTACATGAGATCGGCGATCTCGTAGATGGCCTCCGCCCTGTCGCCGGCCTTGGCGGCGATAATGACCTCGGTGCTCTCCTCCCCCACCTTTTTGAGGATCTTGTCGATCCCCTTTTGGAAGAGGTAGGTGGTGTAGGAGCCCTCGGGGAGCTCCCGCCTGCGCCCCTCCAGCAGGGTGTACAGCCCTTTGACGGAGAAGGGCCGGGGCTGCTGGGTGAGGAAGAGGGGATTGTGGAAGCAGGAGTCGGCCCCTGTGTGGCAGGCGGGGCCCTCCTTGTTGACCGCTACAAGGAGGGCGTCCAAGTCGCAGTCAGCGGTGATGGAGACGATGTGCTGTACATTGCCGCTGGTCTCCCCCTTGCGCCAGAGCTCCTGCCGGGAGCGGGAGAAGAAGCAGGTGCGCCCCTCCTCCATGCTGATCTTCAGACTCTCCCGGTTCATATAGGCCAGGGTCAGCACCTGTTTGCTGCCGGCGTCCACCACAATGGCGGGGATCAGGCCGTGGCGGTTAAATTGTAAGTCGTCTATGGTAAGCATTGCTCGCTTCCTCCCAAATGTTCTTGGTATCGCAGGCGGCGCTGTCCGCCGCCCTGTGTCTCTTTCAGCGCAGGCGCATATGGATGCCCCGCCGGGAGAGCTCCGCCTTCAGCGCGGGGATCTCCACCTCGCCGAAGTGGAAGATGGAGGCGGCCAGTCCCGCGTCCACCTTGGGCAGCGTCTGAAACAGCGTGACAAAGTCCTCGGCGCACCCTGCGCCGCCGGAGGCGATCACCGGGACGCTGACCACATCACACACCGCCGCGAGCATCTCCAGGTCAAAGCCCCCCTTTACCCCGTCGGTGTCGATGCTGTTGAGGACAATCTCCCCGGCGCCGCTGGCGACGCCCTTCTTGATCCACTCGATGGCGTCCAGGCCCGTGTCCTCCCGGCCGCCCTTGGCGAACACCCGGAACTGCCCGTCCACCCGCTTGGCGTCCACACTGAGAACCACGCACTGGTCGCCGTACTTTTTAGCGGCCTTGGTAATCAGGGAGGGGTCCCGGATGGCGCCGGAGTTGACGCTGACCTTGTCCGCACCGCACTTGAGCACCCGGTCAAAGTCCTCCACCGTGTGGATGCCGCCCCCCACAGTCAGGGGGATAAAGATGGTGGAGGCCACCTCGGTGAGAATGTCGGTAAAGAGGGCGCGGCCCTCGGCGGAGGCGGTGATGTCGTAGAACACCAGCTCGTCGGCGCCGCAGTCGCTGTAGTACTTGGCCAGCTTCACCGGAGAGCTGACGTCGCTGAGCCCTAAGAAGTTGACCCCCTTGACCACCCGGCCGTCCTTTACGTCCAGGCAGGGGATAATCCGCTTGGTGATCACAGCGTGCCCCCCTCCTGCGCCCCGGCCTCCGCCACCGCGGCGGCCAGGTCCACGGTCCCGGCGTAGTAGGCCTTACCGATGATGGCGCCGTAGAGGCCCATGTCCCGCAGGCGTACAAGATCGGCGTTGGAGGAGACGCCGCCGGAGGCGGTGATGCGGCAGCCCACCGCCTCCTGCAGCGCCGCAAGGGAGCTGTAGGCGGGACCGGCGAGGGTGCCGTCGGTGTCGATATCGGTGAAGATCAGATGCTTCGCGCCAAGGGCCTCCATCTCCTTGGCGAAGGCGAGGTAGTCAAGGCCGGAGTCGTCCACCCAGCCGGCGGTTTTCACATGGCCGTTTTGGGCGTCGATCCCCACGGCGATCCGCTCGCTGCCCCAGCGGGAGACGGCCTCTTGGACCAATTCCGGGCGGCTGACGGCGGCGGAGCCGATGACGGCCCGCCACACGCCGAGGTCAAAGACCGCCTCGATGTCGGCCATGGTGCGCAGTCCGCCCCCCAGCTCGATCTTCAGTCCGGCGCCGGTCAGGGCCTTCACAACGGCGCTGTTGCGCCGCCGGCCGTCCTTGGCGCCGTCTAAGTCCACCAGGTGGAGATAGCGGGCGCCGGCGGCATGGAAGGCGCGGGCGGTCTGGAGGGGGTCCTCCGCCACCTGATGGACGGTGGCGAAATCCCCCCGGTAGAGTCGGACGACCTTGCCGTCCTTTAGGTCAATGGCGGGAAAAATCAGCATAGAAAAACCTCCCGGCGCCTCCTTGGCGCCGCAGTTGATGGAAATGAGAGGCTGCAAGGCCCCTGCCTTTACGGCCGCGGAGGAGGGGCCTACCCCTCGATCTCGCAGAAGGCCCGCAGGATCCCAAGGCCCACGGCGCCGCTCTTCTCCGGGTGGAACTGGACGCCGTAGATATTGTCCTTGGCCACGGCGGCGGTGAGCATGGCGCCATACTCCGCCACAGCGATGGTGTGGGCGGCGCAGTTTGCAGCGTAAAAGGAGTGGACGAAGTAGACGCAGTCCCCCTCTCGAATGTAGCGAAAGAGGGGACTTACCGGCTTATCTTTTGGAAAGAGCAGGGCGTTCCAGCCGATGTGGGGGACCTTATAGCCCACCGGTACCACCGGCTCCATGGACACTACGTCCCCCTCGATGAGCCCCAGCCCCTGGTGCTCGCCGTACTCAAAGCTCCGGGAGAGCAGCAGCTGCATGCCAAGGCAGATGCCAAGCAGGGGCTTGCCCGATGCGGCCTCGCCGCGGACCACCTGGTCCAGACCCCTCTGGCGCAGCAGCGCGGCGGCGTCGCCGAAGGCGCCTACCCCGGGGAGCACGATCCGCTCCGCCTGATGGATGAGGGTGGGGTCTCCGGTGACGCACACCTCCTGGCCGATGGCGCTGAGGGAGCTGCGCAGGGAGAAGAGGTTCCCCACGCCGTAGTCGATGATTGCGATCATATCAAGGAGAGCTCCTTTCCATAGCTTGGCAAAAGTCTTTCCGAGTTCACGCCACCCACGGCGCGAAAACATGGAGATCGTTTTCCGGCGCCGTGAGGAGGGAACTTTGCCGCCGCACCTTTCTCTCGCCCCATGGGGGCAGAGAATGTCCGCAGGGGCCGCTTGCGGCCGCAGGGCGCAGAGGCGGCGATTCCCCCTCGGCTTGAAAGGCGGCGGCCTCTCCGGCAGATCAGAGCACGCCCTTGGTGGAGGGGACCTCGTCGGAAAACCGGGGGTCGATGGCCGCGGCGGCGGACAGGGTGCGCCCCAGACTCTTAAACAGCCCCTCGATGATGTGGTGGCTGTTTTTCCCGGACAGCTGCCGGACATGGAGGGTGAGGGCTCCCTGGCGGACGAAGGCCAGAAGAAACTCCTCGGTGAGCTCCGTGTCAAAGGTCCCCACTTTCTCCGTGGGGATGTGGAGCTCGCAGCAGAGCATCCCCCGGCCGGAGAGGTCTGCGGCGGTCAGGATGAGGGCCTCGTCCATAGGCAGGAGGGTGGAGCCGTAGCGGCAGATCCCCCGCTTGTCCCCGAGGGCCTCGCGGAAGGCGTCCCCGAGGCAGATGCCGATATCCTCCACCGTGTGGTGGTCATCAATATAGGTGTCCCCCTCACAGGAGACGGTCAGGTCAAAGCGGCCGTGGCGGGCAAAGAGGGTCAGCATATGGTCTAAAAAGCCGCAGCCGGTGGCCACATCGCTCTGACCGCTGCCGTCTAAGCAGAGGGACAGCCGGATGTCGGTCTCAGCGGTTTTGCGCGCAACACTGGCAGTACGCACGGCTCACACCTCCTTCAAAATTTCTTGGATTTGCTCCAAAAGAATGTCCATCTGCTCCCTCGAGCCGATGGTGATGCGCAGGTAGTCGCTAATCTCTGGCTTGTCCCAGTGGCGCACCAGCACCCCCCGCTCCTTCAGCGCCGCGTACAGTGCCCCGCCGGAGAGCTTGGGACAGCGGGTAAAGATGAAGTTGGCCTGGGAGGGCAGGGTCTCAAAACCCAATTTGCTGAGCCTGTCCACCGTGTAGGCCCTATTTTCCATGATGGTGCGGCAGTTGGCCATGTAGTAGCCGTTGCTGTCCACGGCGGCCTCTCCGGCGGCCAGAGTCAGGCGGTTGATGTTGTAGGGGTTGGTGGCGTACTTGATCCGGTTGAGATCGGCGATCAGCGGCGCGCCTGCGATGGCAAAGCCCAGCCGCGCCCCGGCCATGGAGCGGGATTTGGAGAAGGTCTGGCACACAAGGAGATTCTCATAGCGGCCGATCAGGGGCACGCAGCTCTCCGCGCCGAAGTCCACATAGGCCTCGTCGATGAGCACCACATGGTCCGGGTTGGCCCGGAGGATCTCCTCGATCTCCGCCCGGGAGAGGGCCAGACCGGTGGGGGCGTTGGGGTTGGCGAGGACAATATTGTGCCGAATGTTGCGGTAGTCCTCCACAGCGATAGTGAAATCCTCCCGCAGAGGGATGGGGGTGTAGGGCAGCTGGTGGAGCTGGGCAAAGACCGGGTAGAAGCCGTAGCTGATGGCGGGGAAGGCCACGGGGCGGCTCTTATCGCAAAAGGCCATGAAGGCAAAATTCAAAATTTCATCGGAGCCGTTGGAGAGGAAAATGTTGTCCTCCTCCACCTGGTAGAGGGCGGCCAATTTTTTCCGCAGCCGGGTACACTCGGGATCGGGGTAGAGGTTCAGCCGCTCCGCCTCGGCGGCGTTCACCGCGGCCAGAACCTCCGGGGAGGGGGGAAAAGGGGATTCGTTGGTGTTGAGCTTGACATACTGCCTGTCCTGGGGCTGCTCCCCGGGGACATAGGCCGCCAGGCTGGAAAAGCGGCTGCTTAGAAATCGGCTCATGGCAATTCGCTCCTTAGAGGAAAAATTTGGGGGCAGTGGATTAGACGCCGGTGCTTATCCGTCAAAGCGGGACAGGGCGCTCCGGGCGTGGGCCTCCAGCCCCTCCTGCCGGGCGAAGGCGGCAATCTTGCCGCTGACGCGCCGAAGGGCCTCTCCGGTGTAGTAGGTAAACTGGGACTTCTTCACAAAGTCGTCCACCGAGAGGGGGCTGGAAAAGCGGGCGGTGCCGCTGGTGGGCAGGGTATGGTTGGGGCCGGCAAAGTAGTCCCCCAGGGCTTCCGGACAGTTCTTGCCAAGGAAGATGGACCCGGCGTGGCGGATCTGATCGAGGTAGTCGAAGGGGTTGTCCACGCACAGCTCCAGGTGCTCCGGGGCGATGGCGTTGGCGATGTCGATGGCCTCGGAGATGCTCCTGGTCACAAGGATCCTGCCGTTGCCATCGATGGATGAGCGGGCGATCTCCGCCCTTGGCAGCAGAGGGATCTGCCGTTCCAACTCGGCGCTGACCGCCTGGGCCAAGGCGGGGCTGTCGGTGAGGAGTACGGCGGTGGCCAGCTTGTCGTGCTCCGCCTGACTGAGGAGATCCGCCGCCACAAGGCGGGCGTCGCAGGTGCCGTCGGCGATCACAAGGATCTCGCTGGGGCCGGCAATCATGTCGATGGCCACGGCGCCGAACACCTGCCGCTTGGCCTCCGCCACATAGGCGCTGCCCGGGCCTACAATCTTGTCCACCCGGGGGACGCACTCCGTCCCGTAGGCCAAGGCCGCCACAGCCTGCGCCCCGCCGGCGCGGAACACCCGGTCCACCCCGGCGATCTGTGCCGCGGCTAAGATCACCGGATGGATGTCGCCGCCGCAGGTGGGCGGGGAGACCATGACGACCTCCCGGCATCCGGCGATTTTGGCAGGGATGGCGTTCATCAGGACGGTGGAGGGGTAGGCGGCGGTGCCGCCGGGGATATAGAGCCCCACCCGGTCGAGGGGGGTCACCTTCTGCCCCAGCACCACCCCTGCCTCCTCGGCGATGACAAAGCTGCTGCGGACCTGGTGGCGGTGGAAGGCGCGGATGCGCTCCGCCGCCTCCTCCAAGATGGCGCGTAGCTCGGCGCTGATCCCCGACAGGGCGGCGTCGAGCTCCTCCCCCGTCACCTCGAGGGCGGCGGGGGCGGCGTGGTCCAGCTCCCGCGTATAGCGCAGGAGGGCCCGGTCCCCCTCCTGGCGCACGGCGGCGACAATGTCGGCCACCGCGTCGCTGACGTCCTGCTTGTCTGCGGTGCGCCGGAGAATCTGCTCCGGGGATATCTCGCTTGCCTGAGAAATTTGAATCATAGGCTTGTCCTCACTGGTCCTGCTCTCTGCAGAGTCCGTCCAGACATCGGCAGAGGGCCGTGACCTCTTCATACTTAAACTTATAGCTGACCTTGTTGGCGATCAGCCGGGCGCTGATAGGGACGATGGTGTCCTTGGGCTCCAGATCGTTCTCCAGCAGGGTTTTCCCCGTCTCCACAATGTCCACGATCACGTCGCTCAGCCCAAGGATGGGGGCCAGCTCGATGGAGCCGTGGAGCTTGATGATGTCGATCTCCCGGCTGAGGGAGCTGTAGTAGGCCTTGGCGATGCGGGGGAATTTGGTGGCCACCCGCAGGGTGCGGTCCATGCTGTCCCGGAAGGTTTTTTTAGCCGCCACGCACATGCGGCAGCGCCCCATGCCCAGGTCCAGCAGCTCGTAGACATCCGGCTGGTACTCCAAAAGGATGTCCTTGCCGGCCACGCCAACATCGGCGGCCCCCCGCTCCACGTAGATAGCCACGTCCGAGGGCTTCACCCAGAAGTAGCGGACGCCTCTCTCCTCGTTCTCAAAAATCAGCCTGCGGTTTTCCCCGCGGATGGAGGGGCACTCATAGCCCGCCGCCTCAAAGAGACGGTAGACCTGCTCCCCTAAGCGGCCCTTGGGCAGCGCGATGTTGAGCATCTCCATCTCAGCGCACCTCCCTGACCTGGCGGTATTTTAAGCCCGCGGGGATGGTCCGTTCCGCCCGGACGGACTGTCCGGAACCCTCGATGGCGGCCACCTCGGCGGCTACCTTGGCGGGGCTGATGCCTCTGTCGTAGAGGAGCAGCACGTCCACGTCGTAGGCCAGCTCCTCCCCGCCAAAGCGCTCCAGCAGGTCCAGGTACACGGCAAAGCCGATGGCCCCGCCCCGCTTTCCCATCCGGTGCAGCAGATTGTCGTACTGGCCGCCGGCAAGAATGCTGCTGGGGAGTCCGGGGAGAAAGCCCCGGAAGACCAGACCGTTGTAGTAGTTCTTGTCGTTGACGATGGAGAAGTCCAGCCGGAGGCAGTACCCGCCGGGGGAGAGCAGGGAACAGATCTCCTTCAGCTCCGCCAGAGCCCGCTCCATCTGGGGACCTGCGGCCATCTTTTTTAGCTCCGGTAGCACCTCCTCTGGCGTGCCGTAGAGCAGGGCCAGCCGGCACAGCTGCTCCCGGTGCTGCGGGGAAACGCCATATCTGCCGCAGGCAGCGGTGATGGCGGAGGTGTTTTTTGCTCCCAGATAGCCAAGGAGCTCCCGCAGAGCGGACTCCCGCAGTCCCAGCTGGTTTAAAAGCCCTGTGACAAAGCCCAGATGGCTCAGGTCCAGCAGGTATGCCTCGCTGATACTCTCTAAGCTTCGGGCAGCCAGCAGAACCACCTCGCTGATGGCGTAGAGGTCCAAGTCGCCGATGCACTCCAGACCCGCCTGCATGATCTCCTGAAAGCCGTGGGAGGTGGGGGAGGTGCGGTAGACGTTCTCGTTGTAGTAGACCTTCTCTAAGGCGGTGGAGCCCTCCTTGACGTTTTTGATGATAGACAGCGTCACATCGGGCTTGAGGGCCATCAGCTTGCCGTCGGTGTCGGTAAAGGTGAGGATGTTTTCGCTGACCAAAAAGCTCTTGTTGCGGACATAGAGGTCGTACTCCTCAAATTTGCTCATTTTATAGTGGGTGTACCCGTAGCTGCGGTAGAGCGACCGCAGCCGCAGAATGGCCTGTTCTTCGTGTTTCAAACTGGGGTCCATGGCAGTCATGTCAAATGTGCTCCTATTGGGTGTCTTCTTTAGTGTCCTCGGCCGCCTTCAGCCGCGGCAGCACGGTGGTGTAGCCGCCGGCGCCATAGGAGTAGCAGCGGTTGACCCGGCTGATGG
This sequence comes from uncultured Oscillospiraceae bacterium, assembly GCA_904420145.1. GTDB lineage: Bacteria > Bacillota > Clostridia > Oscillospirales > Oscillospiraceae > CAJFPI01. Next base: position 11,087 of record CAJFUI010000031.1, on the reverse strand, counting down.
TGGCGCTGCTGGCGCCGGTCTCCTTGGCAATCTCACTGTAGACAAGCTGCCGGTCCAAAAGCTGTGCCACCATCAGCCGCTGGCTGATGTCCAGCAGCTCCTTGGTGGTCAAAAGGTCCTCCAAAAAGGCCTGGCACTCCGCCTCCGTCTCAAGGGATAAGAAAGCGCGCAGCAGGAGCTTGATCTCCTTTTTCTCAAACAGATTCAAATCGGCACCTCCCTTAGCTTTGTTACTTTAGTGTGATAATATGATAATACGATAGTGTAAGAAAGTCAAGGGGGCGGGGCGAGTGTGCAGGCCGGATGGAGTGTAGAAATATGCACAGGCAGTAAAGAGGATTTTCGGCATTTTGCAAGAAGACACCGGAAAATCCGGTGAAAAGGATCTTTCGGATGCCTATTACAGGAAAAGAATGCTGCCGGCGGGAGGGGCATGCAGCAAAACGCTTATAAGGAACGGCCATGGGGGATCGAGATCCATGGCCTTATAGAGATGTAAGGATTTTTCCGGCTTCCCTTGGGTTCCTATGGTTGGAGAGGACATAAAGAAATTGTTAAGATTACGGTAAATGCTGTAAAAATAGTGACAAAGAAAGGGAGGGGGGCTTGCGAATAAAAGGAGGCAGGCTACAATAAAGGCTGATATTCTAAAAGGGGATGTTTTTATTTATGAATGTACCAAATTGGTTTGTCTGTGTTATGGGAATGGGCGTCACCTTTGTGGGCCTGATCTGCCTGATTTTTATTTCCTACTTAACCGGTGCGGTCTGCCGCCTGTTTGGAGATAAGCATGAGGAGAAGCCCGCTGCGGCTGTGCCGGCACCGGTACCTGCAGTGAATCAGGAAATTCCCAACCGGGGCGAGCTGATTGCCGCTATCTCTGCCGCGGTGGCGGAGGAGCTGGGGACAGACGTATCCGCTATTCGGATTTTGTCCTTCCGCAGAGTGCGGTAAGCTTTACAGAACCGGGGGTGCCAAGCGGCGTCCCCGGTTTTTGCTTTTCTGCCGAAAAAGGCTGGTTGCCCTTTACATGTGGTTCACATTAGCATATGATATAATTGTTGGAAATTGCCGATTACATTACAGAACCGAGGCGGAGCAGTGCGCATCTGACAGCGCGCGGATGCATGCCGTGCGGTGCGAGGGGAAGGAGGGCGGCATGTTGCGGAAGAAGTGCCGGGAGTTGTTTCCTGTGTCCTGGCGGGACACGGCAGTGGCCTGCGCCTTTTTGGCTGCGGCCACTGTTTTATGCGTGGCTCTGTGGTCCATCGATCCCAGCGGCGGCTATGCTTCGATGGTATTTGTGCTGGCGGTGGTGTGCATCGCCCGCTTTACCACAGGCTACCTGTACAGCACCATAGCCTCCTTTGTGGGAGTGGTCTGCACCAACTATATTTTTACCTACCCCTACTGGGCGCTGAATTTTACCATCGCCGGCTACCCGCTGACCTTTATCGCCATGCTGGCGGTGTCCATCATTACCAGCGCTCTGACCACCCAGATTAAGGACCATGAGAGGCTGCGCCTTGAGACGGAAAAGGAGAAGCTGCGGACCAACCTGCTCCGGGCTATTTCCCATGACATCCGCACGCCGCTGACCTCTATTGTGGGCTCGGTGTCCGCTATCCTGGAAAATGATGAGAAGCTCTCCGCAGAGACTAAGCGGGAGCTTTTGAGCCACATACAGGAGGAGGCCAGGTGGCTCATTACCATGGTGGAAAACCTCCTCTCTATTACCCGTATGAGCAATCAGGAGGCCCAACTCAGCAAACAGCCGGAGGTGCTGGAGGAGGTGGTGGGCGGCGCGGTGCAGAAGTTCCGGGGCCGTTACCCGAAAATTCACATCTCCGTGACACCGCCTGCGGAATTCGCGGTGGTGTCCATGGATGTGATGCTGATAGAGCAGGTGCTGATTAACCTGATGGAAAATGCGGCAATCCACGGAAAGGGGACCACGGAGATCCGCATCTCCTTCCAGGAGGAGGGGCATCAGGTGACGATTGTGGTGGAGGACGACGGCGGCGGCGTGGATCCCAAGCTGCTGCCCCATATTTTGGAGGATTCCTTTGCGCTGATCCAGGACCAGCGGTCCGACACCAAGCGGAACATGGGGATTGGGCTGTCGGTGTGCCGGAGCATCATCGCCGCCCACGGCGGCACCATCCGTGCCCGCAACACGGCACGGGGGGCCGAGTTTTCCATCACGCTGCCGCTGTACGAGGAGGAAGAGAGCCATGTTTAAAGAGAAAATTTTGATTGTGGAGGACGAGCCCACCATCCGCAATTTTATTGCCACCATACTTTCCGCCAATGACTACGACCCCCTCATGGCCGCCAACGGGGCCGACGCCATGAGCATGGTCACCTCCCACTGTCCGGACCTTCTGCTTCTGGATTTGGGCCTGCCCGATATGGACGGGATGGAGATTGTCCGGGCGGTGCGCAGCTGGAGCAATCTGCCTATTGTGGTGATCTCCGCCCGCAACCACGAGCGGGACAAGGTGGAGGCTCTGGACGCGGGGGCGGACGACTACATTACCAAGCCCTTTGGCGGGGCGGAGATGTTGGCGCGCATCCGCACCGCCATCCGCCACACCCGTACCCAGCTGCCGGACAGCATGATCGCCAACTCCGGCCAGTTTCGCACCGGCGACCTGATTATTGACTACGACAAGCACTGTGTCTTTGTGAAGGGGGAGAACGCCAGGCTCACTCAGGGGGAGTACCGGATTGTCTCCCTGCTGGGAAAGTATGCGGGCAAGGTCCTCACCTACGATTTTATTATCCGGGAGCTGTGGGGCCCCAAGGCTAAGAGCGACAACCAGATCCTGCGGGTCAACATGGCCAACATCCGCCGGAAGATCGAGGAGAATCCCGCGGACCCCAAGTACATCTTTACGGAGACCGGGGTGGGCTACCGGATGGCGGAGGGAGACTAAGGCCCGGCTTGAAGGGATGCGCCGTATACAAATTATAGGAATAGAAGAAAACACCGCCCGGGGACAGCAGCCGCTGTCCCCGGGCGGTGTTTTTTATCGGCGCGGCCCTGTCCGATTCCTGCTGCCAGAAGAGAAAAAGTGCTTTTTCGCAGGAGAGCCCTCGCATATCTCTTTCCCTGCAAGGTAAACTAAGGGAAATATGCTGCAGGGGAGGAACTTGTATGGAACGAAGAATTACCGCGTCGCAGATCGCCGACTTTGGCAGATGCCTGTTTCAAGAGGAGCGCAGCGCCGGCACCATCGATAAATATCTGCGGGATGTGGGACAGTTTGCGGCATGGCTCGCGGACGCTGAGGTGACGAAGGAGACGGCTGCCGCGTGGAAGGAGCACCTGCTGGTCCAAGGCTGTGGGCCCTCTACCGTCAACGGAAAGATCGCCGCCCTCAACGCCTTTTTCCGCTTTGCCGGCTGGGAGCACTGCGCGGTCCGGGCGCTGAAGCTCCAGCGCCGGCTGTTCCGGGATTCGGACAGAGAGCTGACCAGAGAGGAGTACGGCCGCCTGACGGCGGCTGCGCAGGGCATGGGCAGGGAGCGGCTGGCGCTGCTGATTGAGACCATCTGCGCCACCGGCGTCCGGGTCAGCGAGGTGCGGTTTATCACTGTGGAGGCGGTGCGTGCAGGCAAGGCGGAGATCTCCCTCAAGGGCAAGATCCGTACGATTCTTCTGCCCGGCCGGCTGTGCCGGAAGCTGGAGAAGTACGCCCGGAAAAACAAAATCGCCTCCGGCGAGATTTTTCTCACCAGAAGCGGAAAGCCCCTGTCCAGAAAGCAGATCTGGGCGGAGATGAAGGGCCTGTGCAAGGCGGCGGCGGTGGAGCCCTCCAAGGTGTTCCCCCACAATCTGCGCCATCTGTTCGCCCGCTGCTTTTACCGTGCCTGCCGGGACGTGGCAAAGCTGGCAGACGTGTTAGGGCACTCCTCCATGGAGACCACCCGGCTCTACCTGATCTCCACCGGGGCGGAGCACGCGAGGACTCTGGAGCGGCTGCGGCTTGTGTCGTAGCGACAAAATGAATCGTTTGTCGCAAAAACCTCCATACATACCTATGCTTGGCTGCTATTTTATCATTGAAGCTTCACAAAATCAACCTTTTTGTACAAATGGGCGCGAAAATAAAGATCGGCAGACCTGTCGATCTTTACTGTCGCGCTTTTTTGACAAATTCCGCCGTCACCACGTGCTATCTTACAGCTATAGCTTCTATATTTCCCCAGCTTTTCCGAAGTTCTGTGGGGCAAACGATTCATTTTGTCCAAGAATCTGTGGAGGGGGTGAATCTGCGAGGTGAATTGTTAGGCAAACGATTCATTTTGTCCTAAAAGACTATTGGGAGGTGAGTGCGTGTGGCGGGAGAACAATTTTTGCTGGAGCTTTTGGCATATCAGACGGGCTGTACATATATATCTGATTTGCACAATCTCAGATCTTTTCAGAAGATACGGCTCATCCGGATGCTGGAAAAACTGGAGGCAGAGGAGCGCGATCTGCCCGTCTGGCAGGATGCGTTGGCGTATATCGCCGGTAAGACGTCCCAAGGCAGCAGCGCGGAGCAGATAAAGAAGGCGCTGATCGCAGCACTGGCCACCTCCATGGAGGTGGTGTGAGTGGGGCAGACACTGTATGACTACTGTATCGAACGGGGTGAGACGTCCCTGCTCCGACAGTGGCATGCCGCGAAAAACAATCCGCTCACGCCGGACTGTGTGCTCACCGGAAGCCACAAAAGAGTGTGGTGGATCTGCAGTAAGGGGCATATTTGGCAGGCGATGGTAAAAACCCGGGTGGAGGGCTGCGGCTGTCCCGTCTGTGCCAACCGGGCTGTACAGCCAGGGGAAAACGACATGGCCTCCGTCCGTCCTGACCTGCTCCGGCAGTGGGACTGGGAGAAAAACGGAACGCTGACTCCCCAGAGCCTTACTGCCGGCAGCCATCGGCGGGTGTGGTGGCGCTGCGAGAAGGGCCACCGGTGGCAGGCACCGGCGGCCACCCGTGCCGCCGGCGCGGGCTGTCCGGTCTGCACGGGAAAGCGCGTCCTCCCCGGCGAAAACGACCTTGCCAGCCGTTTCCCGGACCTTTCGGCCCAGTGGCACCGAGAGAAAAATGGTGCCCTGACGCCGGAGAGCGTCTCGCCCTACTCCAACCGCAGGGTGTGGTGGCTGTGTGAGCGGGGGCATACCTATGCGGCGGCGGTGGCCGCCAGGACCATATGCGGCAGCGGCTGTCCCTACTGCGCAGGGCGGCGGGTGTTGGCAGGGTTCAATGATTTGTCTACCCTTGCGCCGGAGACGGCGCGCCAGTGGCACCCTACCCTCAACGGTGCCCTGACGCCGGAGATGGTGACGGTGGGCAGTCATAAAAAAGTGTGGTGGAGGTGTTCGGAAGGACACGTTTGGAAAGCGGTCATTTACTCCCGCACGGGAGAGAAAAAGTGCGGCTGTCCGGTGTGCGCCGGGCGGGTGAGGCCCGCTCGGGAGCAGCGGTATGCGGCTGCGGCGGCAAAAGAAAATGATTGCCAATCCATATGAAGAGGAGGAACTGTTGTGAGACGAATACGAAAAAGGGCGGCCAGCCTGCTTTTGGCGGCCGTGATGCTGCTGGGGCTGCTGCCCACAGCCGTGTGGGCGGCGGATCCGCCGGATATCCCCGGCTATACGCCGCCGAAGGGCTGGACAGTAGGTCCTGAGAATAATATAGAGGGAACAAACCTGCTGTGGACCTACTACTATACATCCGGCAGCGACGCATCCGGCCCCTATACAGTGGCGGAGCTGGTCATCTATCCGGATTCCGGGGCGTCCTCTGGTGGGAACTTTACGATCCGCGATTATACTGCGGCAGAGGGCGCAGAGGCGGCCCCTTGGAATCAGAGCACCAACGTCCGCTATGACAGCATCTACATTGCCGACGGCGTGACGGGGATCGGCAGCTACGCCTTTGCCCAGATGGATACCCTCACAAAGATCACCATCGCGGATCCAACCGACCTGCAGTCTGTGGGGGAGCGCGCCTTCTACGGAGACGATAAGCTGGCTGGTCCCATCGAACTGCCCGGGGTGACCAGCTTGGGCGAGTACGCCTTCTACGGCTGCTCCGGCTTAGGCGGCGTTACCCTCGGCGAGGGGCTGACGGCTATCCCTGCCCACGCCTTTGACAGCTGCGGCCTCAAGGAGATCACCATTCCCTCCACGGTGACGGAGATCGGCGACTACGCCTTTGCCAACAACGGCTTTGCCGACGCCGGGGAGCTGGTGCTGCCTGAGGGGCTGACGAAGATCGGCGAGTACGCCTTCTACCGGAATCTTGGCGTCAGCGGCAGCAGCGGCTTCACCGCCCTGACCATCCCCTCCACGGTGACGGAGATCGGCCAGTACGCCTTCTATAACCACCGGCGGATGGAGACGGTGACGGTGGCGGACGATAAAAAGGAGGACACCGTCCTTACGGTGGGCACCGCGGCCTTCGGCAACGACAGCTACAGCGCCTACTCCCGGGAGGGGACAATCATCGACGAGCGCAACCCGGGGATCTCTTATTCGGGCACCATCGGCACCACCTTCCTCCTGCCGGAGGATATCGCCGGGGCTGGTATTTTCCAAAATGGGAAGAACTGCTACACCGGGGATATCACCCCCATGCAGTATGTGGGGACAGAGGAGCCCGACTGCACCACCGACGGCTATGATGAGTATCAGACCACCTTTACAGGCATGACCATAGACGGGGAGCACCCCGTGATCTACTACCGCTATGTGCTGCCGGCCCTCGGCCACAACTACGGGAAGCCCGAGCTGGTGGAGGTCACCTGCGAGCAGGACGGCTACTGGGTGCAGTACTGTGGGCGGGAGGACTGCCCCAGTGATGGCGGCGCCGTGGGCTCCCTGTTTCCTGACGGCAGGGGCGTGGGCCTGTACGCAGAAGGTGAGAACGCGGAGAAGCTGACCGGCGAAGCGCTGGCTCCTTATTTGGAGAAGTTGGCCGATCAGAAGCATGAAGGGCACGACTGGCAGCCCAGCGCCGTGACCAACCCCCAGATGGAGCAGGGGACCGACGCTATCCTCTGGTACACCTGCCAGAATACCGAGACCCACGACAACGACCGGGATACCTTGGACTCCCCCTACACCTTTATGCTTAAAGGGAAGACCCTCACCGCCCTGACCACCCAATCCCTGGAGGACATCGCCGGCCAGCTGACGGGCTTTTCCAACATGGGGATTGTGGGTTGGACAGAGAGCAGCGACACACCCTTCGGCAAAGCCGGGGAGGACTACTATAAAGTGACCTTTACCCCGACCATCAACGCCGCAGAGGGCGTCAGCGCCTTCCCGGCCTTTACCGCCGCCCCCTTGGAGGCGGGCGACGGTTCCGGCACCGGTACAGGGCAGGAGCAGCACCTCCAGGTGAAGGTCGTGGTCACCAGGGATGTCCTCGATCTGAGCAGCGTCTCCATCTCGCCGGGCGGGGCCAACGTGGGGACCCCGGCCGCGATCCGAGTGGTGGGCTTCGGCGAGGCGGAGAAAACCTATACCCCGGAGTATTTGGTCAACGGGGAATGGACTGAGACGCAGCCGGAAGAGGTGGGCGGCTACACAGTCCGAGTCCGCTTCGATTACGACGCGGATAAGTACCGCCTGCCCACCTCCTCTGACAGCGAGTATCCCGGATCTGCCTACACCCTTGTGGAGGATGGCGGCGCCACCTGGATCCAGCGGGACTTCAATGTGACACTGAATAAGATCACCGCGGAGGCCGATGCCATTACCGGCTTGGTCTATCAGGACGGCACCGAGATGAACACCCTCCAGGTCACCGGCCTGCAGGAGGGATGGGTGGTCACCGCGGAGGTCACAGACACACCTGACGGCGTTAAAGCGCCGGACTCTTGGACGCACATCGGTGCGGCGGGGGACAGTACAAAGGCCCTGACGGGCCTTAAAATGGTCTATCCCGGCACCTATACGGTGAAGGTGACCATTACCAACCCAGCCGGCGGAGACGCATGGGCGGCGAAGGAGGAGACTGTCACCGTCTTCATCGACCACAAGCCCATCGCCAAGCCGACGCCGATCGAAAATCTGACCTATCTGCCCCTAACGTCCGGACAGAGGGGCTTTGCGGACGGCCAGTATTCTGAGAAATATACATTCTTAAATGGCAGCGACGTGGGCACCGACGCGAAGGACTATACGGCCCAAGTTCAGCTGACCGATCCCTACTACCGCTGGGAAGGCGAGAACGCCAGTGTGCGGCAGATCGGGGTGAGCTGGTCCATCCAGCCCCGGCAGATCCAAGCCCCGACCATCTCCCAGCCGGGGGTCTACACCTACGAGTATGAGACATGGGTCAATCCGCTGAACAAAAACAACCAAGACGACTATACCTTTACCACAGACAAGGATGCCCACACGGTCAGCCTGGTCTATGTGGGGAACCAGAGCGATCCTGATTACGACGCGGCCGCCGCCGTGGCCTATGTGGCCTCCGAGGCCTACCACACAGACCGGGGCGAATATACCGTCGAGGTGACGCTGAGCGGCGATAACTACGTCTGGGCGGTCACCGGCGCGCCGTCGGACCTTACCTGGCGGATCAACCCCGCCACGCTGACCCTGCCCACCATTACCGCCGATGACGCGGACTACACCGGCGAGGCCTACGACGCGAATACGAAGATCAAGGTGGAAGAGGTCACCCTGCCGGATGACGTCACTAAGGGGGTCTACGAGTACGCATCCAGTAGTGCTTTCGCCGACGCCACCACAACGGTTCCCACGGATGCGGAGACCTACCATGTGCGGGTGCAGTATACCTATGACAAGCAGAACTACACCTTGGACCGCAACGTGGGGTACCCCTCCGACGAATTTACCATCTCCTCAAAGCCCATTACGCTGACTGGTACCACGGCGGAAGTGCCCTACGACGGCCAAGAGCACACCATAACGGACCCGGAGATCGAGAGCCAGCTCTTTGACCGGGACAAGGAGGGCAGCTGGGGCAGCTTTACCTATCAGGTGAAGACTGGGGAGGACGAGTACGGCGAAGTCACCTCTGACAGTCCCAAGTTCACCGCCGCCGGGACCTATACTGTCCTGGTGGGCATCAGCAGCAGGAATTACACCGCCGCAGCGGTGGAGTGCACCCTCCAGATCACCGACGGGGAGCAGATCGTGGTGCTGACGCCGGTGAGCCCGGACAGCTGGGATGCTGGCGCTGCTACAAATACCATCACCGTGCCCCTGACGGCGGGGACCGTGCGGGTCACCGGCGCGGGCCAAGTGGCCGGCGCGGCCACCGGTAGCCAGATCACCTATGCGATCGACGAGGCGAACCGGCAGTACGCCACAGTGGCCGCAGACGGCACCGTAACGCTGAAGAGCGTGACGCCGGGAACGGGCATCACCGTCACCGTCACCGCAGCGGCGGACGACGCTGGGAACTACGGCAAGGGGAGCGCCGCCTACACCCTGATTATCACCGAGGGCCAGGTGGCGGTTTCTACAGAGAAGGAGGCTTACTCCTTCCCCTACGGCCAAGTCCCCGCGACCATTGATGCGTACAAGACGGCCATTCACGCCACCGTCACCGGCGCCCCGACGGGGGCCACAGCGCCGACGGGAACGGAAAATCTGACCTACGCCCTCTATAATTCCCAAACCGATGCGGTGGAGAAACAGAATCCGCTGACCACCATGCCCACCGAGGTCCGCAGGGAGGCCTACTATCTCCGCATCGACTACCCCGGGGACAGCAACTACAATCCGGCCCATAAGATCGTCCCGGTGACCATCACCGACGCGGAGCTGACGGTGGAGGCGCAGGACTATGACGGCACCTACAACGGCGGAAGCCACGACGTGCTGAAGAATTGGACCTTTACCAGCACCACCGGAGCGGAGGTGGATCCTGATGAGATCACCGTGACCTTCCAAAAAGTGAATGGCGAGGGGAGCAATCCGGGCGCGGCCGGCGCTTGGGATGCTGCGGCGGACAGCTTTGTCAACGCCGAACAGTCCGGCGACTATTGGTACAAGGCGGAGTATGAGTCCCACGCCACCGTCTACGGGAGTGAGCCGGTGACCATCACCATCAGCCCCGCTGAACTGGCCTTAGGCAGCAGCCTCAGTGTCACAGAGAAGGTCTATGACGGCACCCCGGATATCCACACAGACAACGGCGCCTTGACCTCTCAGGTGGGTGGCATTGTCAGTAAGGATGCGGACGGCGTGAAAATCGACGTAACGGCGGCCTACACCGATCCCAACGCCGACGATCGCAGCATCGAAGTTCGGTATACCTTCACCTTCGGGGACAGCGTTCTGCCGGGGAACTACAAGGTGGGCGATACGGTGCTGACGCAGAACGCAGCCCTTACCCAGACTGTCACAGGCAAGATCTTCAAGGCTCCGCTGACCATCGAGCTGGAGAGCCAGTGGAGCGTCTATGATGGAGCGGTGCCGACGGCTTCCTCTGTCGACGGCACGTGGAGCATTACTTCCGGCACCATTTACAGACAGAACGGGGTACAGGACGATCTCGGCATCCAGTTGACCATTGAAGACGCCGCGGCAGACGCCAAGGAATACAACCTGACGGCTGAGGCCAAAGGTGAGGACAGCGGCAACTATGAGTTGACCGTTACTCCCAGCACTTACACGGTGGAAAGGCGAGATGTGACCATCCAGATCGGCAGCGCCGAGGGATTCTACGGCGACGATCCGGTGAAGCCGCAGAACCTGCTGACGGATATCAGCACGGGAGAAACTGCCGGGCTGGTGGAAACCGACGGGGATAAGGTCTCGGATTTCCTCGGCATGGTCGCAATCAACGCCTCCGCCACCAGCGACGCCGGGAGCTATGACATCACCGGCACCAACGGCGACCACGGCAATTATACGGTGACTTTCGATAATACGGGCACCTATACCCAGAAGCGGCGTCCCATGGCCGTCACTCTGAAGGACCAGGAGAGCCCCTACGGCATGGCCCACACGGTCAGCCAGAGCGGTTACGGACTGGCAGATACCGATGCGAACAATGCTGTGGTAAAGGCCGACCTGCAAAGCGGCGGCCTGACCATCACCCT
>CAJFUI010000030.1 GCA_904420145.1 uncultured Oscillospiraceae bacterium | reverse complement strand
TAAAGTAGGATGGTTTGAGCGATAATTGGCAATCTTCAGGAAGAATAATTGAGAGTATCTAACCTGTGCTGACACAAACAAAAGAAAAGCCATCCGAACACAGTGGTACGGACAGCTTTTCTTATTCAAATAGGTCAGAAGGTCACCGTCACTGTGGTTCCCTTGCCGGGAGTGCTCTCCAGCTTGACCTGCGCGTTGTGATAGGCAGCGGCGTGCTTGACGATGGAGAGGCCAAGGCCCGTGCCGCCGATCTCTCGGGAGTGGCTCTTATCCACCCGGTAGAACCGCTCGAACACCCGGCTCTGGTCCTGCAGGGGGATGCCGATGCCGGTGTCAGCCACAGTCAGCACTGGCCTGCCCTCCTCCCCAAGGCCGGTGGAAATCGTCACACTGCCGCCGGAGACGTTGTACTTGATGGCGTTGTCGCAGAGGTTGAAGATCATTTCATCCAAAATCTGGGGACTGCCCGTCACAGCGGCCGGAGCGAGCTGGCAGGTGAGGCTAACCTTCTGCCGGGCCGCAGCGTCCTCCAGCCGCTCCGCCACGGCCTTGGCCGCGGCGGCAAGGTCCACCTCTACCCGCTCCTCCGGGGAGGCCTCCTCGTCTAACTGGGACAGGCGGATGATGTCGTTGACTAAGGCGATCAGGCGCTGGGCCTCGCTGTAGATGTTGCCGGCAAAGCGCCGCATATCCTCCTCTTTCGCGAGGCCGTTCTGCATGATCTCGGCAAAGCCGGAGATGGAGGTCAGAGGCGTTTTCAGCTCGTGGGAGACGTTGGCGGTAAATTCCTGGCGCAGCCGCTCCCGCTCCTCCTTTTCCGTCACATCCAAAATCATGATGACAACGCCTACCAGACGGTTCTGCTCCTGAACAGGGTTGGCAATCAGCTGGCAGATGCGGCTGTTGAGGTTTAGGAGCATCTCGCTGTGCTCTCCGGCAAGGGCCTGCTCCACGGCAGTGCGGAACTTCTCACTGCGGTTGAGGGTCAGCACATGGGGGTGGCCTTCCACTTTCTCCGCTCCCAGCAGCCGCAGGGCGCTGCCGTTATAGGAGAGGATCTCGGCGTTCTGGTCGATAACCAAAAGGCCCTCGCTCATATTCTCAGTAATAGTTGTAAACTCTCGCTGCTTCTGAGCCAGAGCCTCCATTTGGGACTGGATCTGCTGTCTCTGCCGAACCAGGCGCTGGAGCAGCGGAGTCAGCTCCTCATAGGCGTCGGTCTGCTCAGGATTGTCCAAATCGATGGCGTTGATGGGCTTAGTAATCGCCTTTGCCACCCGGGAGGCCAGCAGCAGCGAGAGGGCCATGGCCGCCAGAGCGATCAGGCAGATCTGCCACCCCATATTCAGCGCCAGAGTCCAGGGGGTGTACTGCTCCCCCGATACCCGCAGGACTGTGCCGTCGGACAGACGCATGGCATAGTAATAGGTCTGCTCCGCCATAGTGGAGGAGTAACGGGTGGACTCCCCGACGCCGCTGGCCAGCGCCTCCTCCACCTCCTCACGGCTGCCGTGATTTTCCAGACTCTCCGCATCGGCCACACTGTCATAGAGAACAGAGCCGTCAGCGGCGATCCAAGTAATGCGGTGCTCCTCCCGGCCGATCTCTTCCAAATAGGAGAGATCCAGCCGCTCCATGGCACTGGCCAGATAGCCGGTCTCTGCACGGATCTGGGCCGTATAAAGAGAGGAGAAGTAGGAGTAGAGGGCGCCGATTGTCATAACGACGCAGGCCGCCAGCACCCCTAAAGCTACTAAGAAGATAGACCGAAAGATCCGCTTAGTCATTGAATATTCCCTCCTATTTTATACCCTACGCCCCGGACCGTCTCGATGTAGTCGCCGCAGGGGCCCAGCTTTTGACGCAGGTTGCGGACATGGACGTCCACCGTGCGGTTTTCCCCGTCAAAGGCATAGCCCCACACCTGATTGAGCAGCTGGTCCCGGCTGAAGACCATCCCCGGATGGCGCAGCAGCAGCCGCAGCAGCTCAAACTCCTTGAGGGTCAGACTGACGCTCTTTCCGTCTACCTCCACGGTGTGCTGGGAGTCACTGACCCGCAGGCGCCCCAGCTGGTAGTCCCCGGTGTCCTGTTCCGGCGCGCTCCGGCGGAGCAGGGCCTTTACCCGGCTGATCAGCTCCATCATGCCAAAGGGCTTGGCCACATAGTCGTCCGCGCCGCTGTCGAGGCCTACCACCTTGTCAAACTCCGTCCCCTTGGCAGTCAAGAGCATCACCGGCAGGCGCTTGGTAGCGCTGTTGGAGCGCAGCTTGCGGAGAATGGAGAGACCGTCCTCCTGGGGGAGCATGATGTCCAAAATCACCAAATTGGGCAGCCGGCGCTCCACAGCGCCCCAAAAGGCGGAGGGGCGCGAAAAGCCCTCCGCCTCCAAGCCGGAGTTATTCAGCGTATACAGCACCAACTCACGGATGTTGTCATCATCCTCTAAGAGATAGATCATGGAGTCTCCTCCTCAGCCATCCTGTGAGTACCGGTAATGGAGTACTCCACCCACTCGGCGATGTTGACGGCGTGGTCGCCGATGCGCTCCAGGTATTTTGCCACCATGATCAGGTCGATGCACTGCTCGGCATGGCTGCCGTTTTCAATGAGCAGAGCCGTCAACTCGCCCTTCACCTGGGAGAAAAAGGCGTCCACCGTGTCGTCCTGTGTCACGACGGACCGGGCGAGAGAGAGGTCCTCCTTGACGAAGGCGTCCACGCTGTCTGTCACCATCTGGATGGCGGCCAGGGCCATGTCCTTGATGTGAATCTGGCCGGTGAGGGGGCTCCCCTTCAGATAGGAGCCGATCTCGGCGATATCTGCAGCCTGGTCACCGATGCGCTCCATGTCGGAGATCATCTTCAGGGCCGAGGAGATAGCCCGCAGGTCCCGGGCCACCGGCTGCTGCTGGAGCAGCAGCTTCATGCACAGCGTCTCGATATCCCGCTCCCGCTGGTCGATCTCCCGCTCGGCGGCAACGGCCCTCTGCTGCATCTCCTCGTCGCCCTCCAGCAGAAAACGCATGGCGGCGGCGATAGACTCCTCGCACAGGGCTCCCATTTTTATCAGCTCCACATGCAGCTGGTTGAGCTGCGAATCAAAGCGGTTGCGCATATCAGCCAAACCTCCCTGTAATGTAATCCTCAGTGCGCTTATCCTTCGGCATGGAGAACATCTGATCGGTGTCCCCAAACTCCACCAGCTCCCCTAAGAGGAAGAAGGCGGTCTTGTCGGATACGCGGACAGCCTGTTGCATGTTATGCGTTACCATGACAATAGTATACTGCTTTTTCAGCTCTGTCGCAAGATCCTCAATTTTGGAGGTGGAAATGGGGTCCAGGGCAGAGGTGGCCTCGTCCATCAGCAGAATATCCGGCTCCACGGCCAGGGCCCGGGCGATGCACAGCCGCTGCTGCTGGCCGCCGGAGAGGCCCAGGGCGGAGGACTTAAGGCGGTCCTTCACCTCATCCCAGATGGCCGCCCGGCGCAGGGAGTTCTCCACAATCTCCTGGAGCTTCAAGCGGTTGCGCACCCCGTGGGTCCGGGGGCCGTAGGCCACGTTGTCAAAGATGGACATGGGGAAGGGATTGGCCTTCTGGAACACCATGCCGATGCGCTTGCGCAGCCATGTCACATCCACCTCGCTGCTATAGATATCCTGTCCCCTGTAGATCATATTGCCCTTAATGGTCACATTGGGCACCAAGTCATTCATGCGGTTGATGGTTTTCAAAAAGGTGGATTTGCCGCAGCCGGAGGGGCCGATCAGGGCGGTGATTTGGTGCTCCGGTATGTCCATATTGATATCCTTCAGCGCCTGGTGGTCCCCGTAGAAGAGATCCAGATGCTGGGACTGGAGGATGATATTTTCTGCCATAACTGTACTACTCCTTTATCTGTCAAGTCACTATCGCTTGAGCTTGCGGCCCGCTATGCTGGCGGCCAAGTTGATGACTAAGGTGATGATGATGAGGACCACAGCCACGGAGAAAGCCAGGTCAAAGTCGGCGCGCACCTTGGCGTAGACATACAGGGCCACGCTCAGGGTGGAGCCGGAGGCGGAGAAGAAGCTCTCCAAGCCGTTGCGGAAAAAGTCCTGCATCTGCATGCTCATGCCCACGGTGTAGAGGAGGACGGCGCTCTCCCCCACGAT
>CAJFUI010000029.1 GCA_904420145.1 uncultured Oscillospiraceae bacterium | reverse complement strand
GTCGTTCTCCATGGCCAGGTAGGTGTTGGCCAGGGTCTGGGCCTCGATGCCCTGGCTGGCGTCCACCACCAGCAGAGCCCCCTCGCAGGCGGCCAGGGACCGGGAAACCTCGTAGTTGAAGTCCACGTGGCCCGGGGTGTCGATCAGGTTCAGGGTGTAGGTTTCCCCGTCGGTGGCCTTGTAGTCCAGGGTCACCGCCCGGGCCTTGATGGTGATGCCCCGTTCCCGCTCCAGGTCCATGTTGTCCAGGAGCTGGTTCTCCATGTCCCGCTCCGCCACGGCGCCGCACTGCTCCAAGATCCGGTCCGCCAGCGTGGACTTGCCGTGGTCGATGTGGGCAATGATCGAAAAGTTTCGGATGTTCTGCTGTTTTGCCATAGAATCACCTCAGTATGGAATCGGCAAGTCCACGCAAGGCCCGCTGTGCGGGCCCGGCGCAAAGCGCCGCAAATTCAAATCATAAACGGGGCCCCCGCAAAGCCGCCGGGCAGCAAACCCTCACCGGTTCAGCTCCCCCACCCGCTCGTCGGTGGTGTGGAACACCTGGGCCACGCTCTGGCTCAATCCGGGGTACTGCTCCGCCAGGGCCGCGTCGGAGAGGTTCGGCATCTCCCCCTCGTAGCCGTCCAGAGCCGCGGCGTACTGGGCCCGGGCCAGCATCATGTCCGCGGACACCAGCCCCCGGTCCAGGTCCGCGGCGCTGGTGGAGAAATAGCTCTCGTTGCCCCCGGAGGCCCGGTACAGCAGCCGCATCAGCTGGTAGAGGGCGCCGCTGAGATAGGCCCCGGCGGCGGTGATGGCCTTCCGCTCCCCCATCTTCCCCAGCAGGTCAAAGAGTACGCAGGTGGTGTTCACCGTCAGCTTCTTCTGGAGAGTGGCCATGATGCTGCCCTTGAGCACGTTGCCCTTCTCCTGGCTGGCGTCGTACACGTCTTCGCTGACGATGATGGCCCCATCCCGGCTCAGCGTCCGGCCCAGCATAAAGTCCGCGGACACGTGGTAGTAGTCGCAGGCCCGGGTAACAAAGTTCAGGCCCGGCTCCCGGACCCCATTTTCATAGTGGCTCAGCAGGGCCTGGCTGATCCCCAGCTCCGCCGCCGCCTTCCGTTGGCTGACGCCCTTCTCCTGCCGGAGCAGGGACAGGGTCCGCGCAAAATCCTCTCGCATCTGTGGAAGCTCCTTCTCTCTGTGGTGGGCGGGCCGCCCGGTCCGCGAAAATACGTACCGTATAGTATAATCGAAGGTATACGTTTTGTAAAGATCCGGCGAAAAAATTTTACGAATTTGGTCCCCAGGCCCGGCCCAGGGCCTCCGCCAGAGGCGGGATGTCCCGGTCCGGCAGGGAGGCGTAGCCGACGATCACCGTGTTGTCCGGGCAGGAGGCGGCCCCCTCGGCGTAGTAGGCGCTGAGACCCTGGAGCCCCACGCCCTCCGCCGCCGCCCGGCGGACCATCTCCCCCTCGCCGGGGCCGTCCGGCAGGGTCAGCAGCAGGTGGAGCCCCGTGTGGCGCCCCCGGAGGACCACCCCGGGCAGGGCGGTTTCCAGAGCGGCGGCCAGCCGTTCCATCCGCCCCTTGTAGACGCTGCGCATCCGGGAGAGATGGCGGGTAAAATGGCCCTCGGCGAGAAAGCGGCAGAGGGTCTGCTGCTCGAACCGGCTGACAGTGTTGGAGTAGGAGCCGTACCGCTGCCGGTACCTCTCCAGCAGCTCCGGCGGCAGCACCATGCAGGCGATCCGGATGCTGGGAGCCAGGCTCTTGGAGAAGGTGCAGAGATAGATCACCGGCCCCCGCTGGCCGGCCATCCCCTGGAGGCTGGGCAGGGGGCGCATGTCGAAGCGGAACTCCGCGTCGTAGTCGTCCTCCACGATGTACCGCCCGGCTCCGGCGGCGGCCCAGCGGAGCAGCTGGCTGCGGCGGGTGGCGGGCATGGTGACGGCGGTGGGGAAGTGGTGGCTGGGGGTGACGCAGCACAGGGAGGCGCCGCTCTCCTCCAGGGCCGACACGCTCAGGCCGCTCTCGTCGATGGCCACCCCCCGGCAGGTTACGCCGTTGTTCTCCAGGATCGTCCGCAGCCGCCCGTAGCCCGGCTCCTCCACCGCCGCCGTCCGGCCCCGGAGGAGCCCCGCCGCCAGGCCCAGCAGGTATTCGGTGCCGGCCCCCACCACGATCTGCTCCGGGCTGCACACCACCCCCCGGTAAGCTGCCAGATAGTCGGCGATGGCCTCCCGCAGGTTCCGGTCCCCCTGGCGATTCCCGTGGCGCAGGAGCTCCGGGGCGGCGTAGAGCAGCTCCTTCTGGATGCGGCCCCAGGTGCGGAAGGGGAAGAGGGCCGTGTCCACCCCGCCGGTGGACAGGTCGAAGCGCCACCGGGGCGGCTCCGGCAGGGGCGAAATCGCCTCCGCCGCCGCACCGGCGGGCACCGTGTCCGCCACCTCCAGCACAAAAAAGCCGCTGCGCTGCCGGCTGTCCAGATAGCCCTCCGCCGCCAGCATCTGGTAGGCGGTGTCCACCGTGTTCACCGCCACACCCAGCTGCTGGGCCAGGGACCGCTTCCCCGGCAGGCGGGTCCCCGCCGGCACCGCGCCGGAGCGGATCTGGGCCACCAGGGCGTCGTAGAGCTGCTGATAGAGGGGCTCCCGCCCCCCGCTGTCCAGGGTCAAAGGCAGCTGAACCATGGGGCACCTCCAATCTGATCCTATAAAAAATATCTTTTCTGGGTATTTTAATAGACCCAGATAGAGATATAATAGCAGCAGAAACAGGGGCCGTCAAGAGGGCGGCCTGAAGGAGTGAGAGCCATGCAAAACAGAAGAGAGCAGAATTTGGTGGTTATGATCTGCGCGGTGGCCATGATGGCGGCGGTGGTCTTTGTGGGCAACTACCTGCGCATCAGGATCCCCGTGAGTCTGGGGGGTACCAGCGCCTTTACCCTGGCCAATATTCTGTGCGCCCTGGCGGGCATTCTGCTGGGGCCCTGGTGGGGCGGACTGGCTGCCGGCCTGGGCTCCGCCATCTTTGATCTGCTGGATCCGGAGTACATTGTGGAGGCGCCCATCACTTTTGTGACCAAGGGCATGTACGGCCTGGTGGCCGGACTGGTGCTGTACCGCCTGTTCAAAAACAGCAAGGATAAGTATGGCCCCCAGGTGGCGGCCACAGCCTGCGCGGCGGTGACGTACATCATTCTCTACTCGGTGAAGACCTTCTTCTTCAACGGGATGCTGCTCCAGGGGCTTACCGAGCCGGTGCAGTGCTGGCTGCTGGTGGCGTCCAAGCTGCCGTCCTCCCTTGTCAACGGTGTGGTGGCGGTGATCTTCGCCCCCGTCCTGGGAACGGTCCTGCGGCCGGCTCTGCGGAAGGCACACGTCCTGGCCGGAGCACAATAAACTCTCCCACAAGCAGAGAGGGGAGCGCTGACTGCGCTCCCCTCTCCCTTTTCCGGCCATTTCCTTACTCCGGCAGCTCCACGGCAAAGAGGCCGCCGGCGCCGCCGCTGTGGAGGAAGAGAATGTTCTCCCCCGGGAAGGCCCCCTGCCGCACCTCCTCCAGGAAGCAGGCAAAGGCCTTGCCGGTGTACACCGGGTCCAGGAAGATGCCCTCCAGCCGGGCCATGGTCTTCACCGCCTCGGTGTCCTCCCGCCCGGCGATGCCGTAGCCGGCCCCCACATGGTAGCGGATGGTCAGCAGATCCTCCGGGATGGCGTCCTGCCGCTCCAGCAGGGCCAGGGCCTCCTCCATCAGCCGGCGGGTGATCTCCTCAAAGGGGTCGCTGTCCACGGCCACCGCCGTCACCCGGGTGCCCGGGGAGTGGAACAGGGTGCCCAGGGCCACGCCGGCGGTGGTGCCGCCGCTGCCGCAGACGCAGACCGTGTGGTCAAACCGGACCCCGGCCGCCTCCGCCTGGCCGTAGGCCTCCTCCATGGCGGCAATGTAGCCGAAGGCGCCCAGGGCGGTGGAGCCGCCCACGGGGATGTAGTAGGGGCGGTGGCCCCGGGCCTCCAGCCGGGCCCCCTGGCGGTGCATCTCCGCGTAGATGTCGTCGTAGCTGTCGGTGTCGATGAACTGGGCGTCGCACCCCAGCAGGTGGTCCAGGATCAGGTTGCCCTTCCGCTCCGTGACCCCCCGGGCCTTAAGCAGCAGCACGGCCTTCATGCCCAGCTTGTTGCAGCAGGCGGCGGTGAGCATGGCGTGGTTGGACTGGGCGCCGCCGGTGGTGAACACCACGTCCGCCCCCTGCCGCCTGGCGTCGGCCAGCAGGAACTCCAGCTTGCGCACCTTGTTGCCTCCCAGGCCCACGCCGGTCATGTCGTCCCGCTTGATCCAGATGTTCTTCCCCAGCGCCCGGCTGAGATTGTCCAGCCGGTGGAGGGGGGTGGGGGTCAGCCCCAGGGGAATCCGGGGAAAGTCGTGGATGGTCTTCATAGGCGGCTCCTCCTTATCATGTCCGCCGGCTCTGCGCGCGCCGCCGCAGGTCCGGTTTTCTGGTATTGTATCACAGGGCCCGCCCGGCGCGCAAGGCGGATTCCCCGCCTGGACCGGGCGGGAGAAAGAAAGTGGTTGACTTCTGCCCAGATTGTGATAACATAAAAACAATTATAATGGGAGTGTAGGCGGCTTTCCTTGAAAAAGCCCCATCCCTTCCCCTCCGGCGCTCCGGCGGAGGCCGGCGCCTCTTCGGGACGCTCCCATGGTGTGACGGTGTAAAAGGAGGTCTGTACATTGGACATTTTCTACGATCTGTTCTCCAACGTGCTCAACTTCACCTGGCAGGAGGGCGTGATGATCGCCATCAGCGCCATCCTCATCTTCCTGGCCATCAAGAAGGAGATGGAGCCGTCCCTGCTGCTGCCCATGGGCTTCGGCGCCATCCTGGTGAACCTGCCCTTTGTGAACACGGAGGCCATTGAGACCCTCTTCAACGCGGGCATCGCCAGCGAGCTGTTCCCCCTGCTGCTGTTCATCGGCATCGGCGCCATGATCGACTTCGGCCCCCTGCTCTCCAACCCCAAGATGTTCCTCTTCGGCGCGGCGGCCCAGTTCGGCATCTTCTTCACCCTGGTGGTGGCGGTGATGCTGGGCTTTGACCTGAAGGACGCGGCCTCCGTGGCCATCATCCCGGCGGCCGACGGGCCCACCAGCATCTACGTGGCCAACTACTTCCAGAGCACCTACCAGGGCGCCATCATGGTGGCGGCCTACAGCTACATGGCTCTGGTGCCCATCATCCAGCCCCCCATCATCAAGGCCATCACCACCAAGAAGGAGCGGATGATCCGGATGGAGTACACCCCCAGCAACGTCTCCAAGACCACCCGGATCCTCTTCCCCATCTTCGTCACCATCATCGCCGGCACCGTGGCCCCCAAGAGCGCGGAGCTCATCGGCTTCCTCATGTTCGGGAACCTCATCCGGGAGTGCGGTGTGCTGGAGAGCCTGAGCCAGACCGCCCAGAATGCCCTGGCCAACCTGGTGACCCTGCTGCTGGGCCTGAGCGTGTCCTTCCGGATGCAGGCGGAGGCCTTCCTCACCTGGCAGACCATCCTGATTTTGTGCCTGGGCCTGGTGGGCTTTGTGTTCGACACCGTGGGCGGCGTCCTCTTCGCCAAGATCCTGAACCTCTTCTCCAAGAAGAAGGTGAACCCCATGATCGGCGCGGCGGGCATCTCCGCCTTCCCCATGGCCTCCCGGATGGTCCACAAGATGGGCCGAGACGAGGACCCCTACAACTTCCTGCTCATGCACGCCGCCGGCGCCAACGTCAGCGGCCAGATCGCCTCTGTCATCGCCGGCGGTCTGATTATCACCCTAGTGGAAAACCTGCTGTAAGGAGGAGCATCCCATATGAACGTGAATTGGAATTTAGTGATGGACTGCCTCGGCATCATGGGCAAGGGTATGCTGGGCATCTTCGTTGTCATCTTGGTGATCTGGGCCTTAGTGGCTATTCTCGATAAGGTCACCAGCAGGAAGTAAGCGGTACATTTTTCTTGCTTTTTCCTCCTCTTTCGTGCATACTGTCTATAAGTAAAGTAAGGAGGAGTCCCCATGGAGCGCATCAGCAAGGAAAACTACTACCTGGATATTGCCGAGACGGTGATCGGCCGGGCTACCTGCCTGCGCCGGTGCTACGGCGCCATCATTGTGAAAAATGATGAGATCATCTCCACCGGCTACAACGGCGCCCCCCGGGGCCGGAAGAACTGTGTGGATTTGGGCTACTGTACCCGGGAGGCCCTGAAGATCCCCCGGGGGCAGCGCTATGAGCTCTGCCGCAGCGTCCATGCCGAGGCCAACGCCATCATCTCCGCCGCCCGGCGGGACATGGTGGGAGGCACGCTGTACTTGGTGGGCAAGGACGCCGTCACGGGGGAGGTTCTCTCCGACGCCACCTCCTGCTCCATGTGCCGCCGGATGATTATCAACGCCGGCCTCGAGCGGGTCATCATCCGCAGCACCCCCACAGAGTACACCGTGGTGGAGGTTCAGCAGTGGGTGGAGGAGGACGACTCTCTCCCCGCGGAGTGAGTTTCCCCCCCACAGCGCATCCCCCTTTTGCACAGAACCGCAGATGCTCCTTATGGAGGCAGCTCTATTGGAAAATTGTATGTAGTCCTTTTTGTCGAGGGCGCTTTGCAGATTGCTCTGCAAAGCGCCCTCTTCTGCTATTTCTCCAGCAGCCGCTCCACCACTGTCTGAATCAGCCGCAGGTCCCGCTCACTGAGCCGCTCCAAGCCTTCGACGACTGTTTTCAGCTGCTTGGGATTGTCTACCGTCTCATCAAAAAACTCCAGCGGCGTGATCCCAAAATAGTCGCAGATCGCAAAGAGCTCCGTCAAAGACGGCAGGGACTTGCCGGAGGAAATATTGTTGATATAGCCCCTGCTGTGCCCCAGGTCATAGCTCATCTGATACTCGGACACCCCCTTAGCCATGCGCAGCCGCGTGATGCGCTCCCGGACAAAATTGATATGCATCGCATCGCCTCCCTTTGCTACAAGCATAATGGGACTGCTCTCGGGAGTGTGCTGATATAAAATGTTAAAATGCTTGATTAGCCATTTCAAAAATGTTATTATAGTTTTTAATCAGACGAATTATATAAAATAACATTTAAAAAACTACCAAATGAGCAGGGGGGATATCTCTTTGGCCATCACAGAAGTCATCAAATACGAGGGGGATAACTCGACCTTTGTCTGGAAGCATCC
Organism: uncultured Oscillospiraceae bacterium; assembly: GCA_904420145.1. GTDB lineage: Bacteria > Bacillota > Clostridia > Oscillospirales > Oscillospiraceae > CAJFPI01. The sequence goes on along the minus strand of CAJFUI010000029.1, from coordinate 26,559 downwards.
GGCGGAGGACTTCAACACTCACTCCCAGCTGATCGTCCATGAGACCCAGGAGGCGGTCTTTTTCTTAAACGGCCAGCCGCTGGACCTGTTCGGCTCCGGCCGCTACACCTTAGAGACCCAGAACCTCCCCCTGCTGCGCCGTGTGGTCAACCTCCCCACCGGAGGAGAGTCCGCCTTCCACTGCGAGGTCTACTTCGTCAACAAGACCGAGCAAATGGCCATCCGCTGGGGGACAGACAGCAAGGTGCAGTATGTAGAGCCCGCCTACGGCTTTCCCCTCTCCATCGGCGCCAGCGGCGAGATGAGCCTGCGGGCGGCGGACAGCGTCAAGCTGCTGACCAAGCTGGTGGGGACGGAGCGGGAGCTGAACCGGGAGACTCTGGTGTCCTATTTCCGCGCCTTTCTCATGACAAAGGTGAAAACCTACATTGCCCAGACCATGAAGGAGCTTCAGGTCAATATCTTCGAGATCGACGAGCATCTCCTCACTTTTTCCGCCGCCCTGCAGGAGAAGCTGGCGCCGGATTTTGCGGATTACGGCGTGGCGCTGGAGCGCTTCTTCGTCACCACCATCGTCAAGCCCGATGGGGAACCCCAGTACGAGAAGTTCAAGGAGCTCCACTTTCGCCGGTACGCCGATATTGCCGAGGCGAAGCTCCGCCAGCAGGTGGAGGTCATCGATCAAGAGACGGCGCGGCAGAGAACTATCATCGCGGCCCAGGGGATTGCCCAGAAACGCTCCATCGAGGGCTACACCTACCAGCAGGAGCACAGCTTTGACGTGGCGGAGAAGGCCGCGGCCAACGAGGGCTCCGGGAACTTTACCAGCGCCGGCATCGGCCTCGGCATGATGGCCGGCGTGGGCGGCGCAGTGGGCGGCGTGGTAGGAAACGCCTTTGACGAGGCCCTTGGGGCGGCGATTCCCGCCCCAGGCCCGGCCCGGTTCTGTGACAACTGCGGTACGCCCCTCTCCCCCGGCGCAGCCTTCTGTGACAACTGCGGCGCGGCGGTATCGGCCCAGCCCCGGTGCCGGCGGTGCGGTTTTGTCTTTGAGCGGCCTGGAAAATTCTGCCCGAAATGCGGCGCAAGAAGGGAGGAAACGCCATGAACCCCAACAAGCGCTTAGGCGTCGCCCTGTGGCTGATCGGCCTTGTGGTAATGCACCTGCTGGCCCTGCTTTTGCCCGAGGAGCTGACAGCGGGGCGCTGGGCCACCTACGGCTTCGCCCTTTTCGCCTTTTTCTCCCAGCTTCTTCTCTGGCTGTGGATCTGGCGGGCAGAACTGCCACCCGGGCAGCAGTTTCTGCGCCTGCCCCTGCTGACGGTCTCTGCGGTCTACTTAACCGGCCAGGTGCTCCTGTGCCTCCTCTTCGCCCTGCTCTCCGCATCCGTCAAAACCGCTGTATTGGTCAACGCCCTGTTCCTGTGCGCCATGTGGGCCATGGAGCTCTTTGCCGCCGTAGGCGGCCGCCACGTTCAAAAAACAGATTCCCGGCAAAAGGATCACCATAAGGCACTATAAGAACATCAAAAACCAAGAAGGAGAGATCGCTATGAAGCAGCTAACCTGTGAGATGTGCGGCAGCACCAATCTTGTCAAGCAGGACGGCGTCTTTGTCTGCCAATCCTGTGGCACCAAGTACTCCATTGAGGAGGCCAGGAAGATGATGGTGGAGGGCACCGTGGACGTGAAGGGCACGGTGAAGGTGGATACCTCCGACGAGCTGGCCAACCTCTACCAGATTGCCCGGCGGGCCCGGGACGACAACAATGCCGAGAACGCCTCCAAGTACTACGACATGATCCTGATCAAGGATCCCACCAGCTGGGAGGCCAGCTTCTACCTGGTCTACTTCCGGGCTATGCAGTGCAAGATCGGCGAGATCCGCTCCGCCGCCGTCTCCGTGAGCAACTGCGAGGACAGCGTGCTCTCCCTGATCCGAGACCACGTGCCGGTCGGGGAGCAGAAGGCGGCGGTGGAGGAGGTGGCCCTTCGGAGCTACCAGATCGCCAGCATGCTGGCCAACGCCTCCCACGACACCTACTACGGCATTGACGACAATATCCGCCTCCAGTATACCGACGAGTTTTACGACAGACTCAACGCCTCGGTGGGAATTCTCGCCGACTTCGCCCAGGCGGTGGAGGATATCTTCCCCGGCAATCCGGAGATCTGCGCTGCCGCCGGAAACTCCTATAAGCTGCTGGTCCAGCTCTACGCCCTGTGTGACCGGGAGATACCCAAGAATGTGCTGTTCATGAAGCGGCGGTATATCCCCCAAATTCGCCGGTACGACCCGGACCACGCGGCGGAGCTGGAGACGGAGGTCCTCACCACAGACCAGCTGGACATCGAGAGCGAGCTGAATGCTCTCCGCAGCGCGCGGGAGTCACGCCTGTCACAGCTGCGAGGGCAGCTGGCCAAAATCCCTGAAAAGCCCGGTTGGAGCATTCCATGGCTGGTGCCAGGCGCCGTACTCCTGTTTTATCTGGTGAGAGATATTTACGACGCCCTTCGATGGGGGGTTCCACTCTCCCTATTATTGCGAAGCCTCATGAACCCCCTCCCTATCGCGATCATCGTCTGCGGCCTCCTCTGCGTCTGGAAAGCCGCGCCCAGAAAGGCGAAAGTGGAGAAAAACAAGCAGCGGCGGTCCGCTCTTGAGGCGCAGATCGCCGACGCGGAGAGCTCCTATAAGAAGGCAGAGATAGAAGAAAAGGAGGCTGCCCTCAAGCGGGTGGAGGAGGCTCTGGCGCGCTTGATGAAGCAATCCACCTCCGCATAGTAAAAAAAGGTTCGCCGCGCTCTGCGGCGAACCTTTTTCCGTCTGTGAACCTCTCCGGGAAGGGAGCCCCTGCGGCCGGCCCTCAAGGCTCTCCTATTGCCCAGTCTACCGCCGCCTTGGCGTGGAGTACGGTGGTGTCAAAGACGGGCAGGGACGTATCCTCCTCGCCGATCAGCAGGCCGATCTCCGTGCAGCCGAGGATGACCCCCTCGGCCCCGGCGGCGGCGAGGCCGGCGATCACCTTAGCAAAATAGTCCCTCGAGGCCGGGGAGATCACGCCGAGGCACAGCTCCTCGAAGATCACCCGGTTGATCTCCCGGCGCTGCTCCGCCTTCGGGAGCAGCACCTCCAGCCCCCGCGCCCGCAGGCGGCCGGTGTAGAAGTCCTGCTCCATGGTATACCGGGTGCCAAGCAGCGCCGCACGGCGGATCCCCGCCCGCTCTAAGGCGTCGGCGGTGACGTCGGCGATGTGAAACAGGGGAATGTCTACACTTTTTTCAATGGCGGGCGCCACCTTGTGCATGGTGTTGGTGCACAGCAGCAGCCCCTCCGCCCCGGCCCGCGCCAGAGCTTGGGCGGCACCGGCCAGCATATCCCCCGCCCTTTCCCACTCCCCGGCGGTCTGGCAGGCCTCGATCTCCGCAAAATCCACGCTGTAGAGGAGGCACTTGGCCGAGTGGAGGCCACCGAGGCGCTCCTTCACCTCCCGGTTGAGGATCTGATAGTAGGTCACCGTGCTCTCCCAGCTCATGCCGCCGATCAGTCCGATTGTCTTCATGGTTCCATCCTCCTTTTCTCCATCATACCGCCCTTTTTTCTTCTGTCAAGGGTAAGAAAAATAAGCAGAGCTATCTCCCATCCCTTTTCCCGACAGGAACCTCACATTTCCCCCTGTAGAATACTCCTACACGACGATAAGGGGGACAAGCACGCCATGAGGCTTCGCACACAGATGAGAAAGCAGCTGGGTCCGCTCAGCGAGCTCATTTTATACCTCGGAGGGGGCTTTCTCTCCACTCTGCTGATCTTAGACGGCCGCGCGCCTGCGGCGATTGCCCTGCTCTCTGTCTGCCGCGGCTCTGTCCGGATGCTCTGCGTACTCTGCGGCAGCGTACTGGGCGCCCTTGCCGCCATGGACTTCACCGCCGGGCTGCGCCACTGCGGCATTCTTGTGCTGATCTACGCCATGTTTTCCGCCTTTCGGGACACCAAATACGTCGAAAAGGAACTATTCGCTCCGCTAACCGCCGCGGGGATGACCGCCGCGGTGGAACTGGCCTACCTCCTCCAACAGGGGGTCCGGCTGCAGAGCGTCCTCAGCTATCTCACCTATCTCCTGCTGATCTTTGCCCTCAGCCACTATATATCCCTCCTGCTCACCCAGCAGCGGCAGTCTGGGGAGGAGGGGGCCATCGCCTCCCTGCGCAAGCGGCTGTCCCTCTCCGCCGCCGCCTTCCGGGACCTCTACAGCAGTCTGGGGAAATCCGCCCCCTCCCGGAACGACGAGAACCCCTCCGTGGTGTTCGACCGGGCGGCGGAGGCCGTCTGCCGCTCCTGCAAACAGTGCCCTCTCTGCTGGAGCCAGAGCTACATCGACACCTTCAATGCCCTCAACGACGCCACCCCTGCCATGCTGCGCCGGGGGAAATCCCTGCCGGAGGACTATCCTGACCACTTCCGGGACCGGTGCATCCACCTGCCGGAGTTTCTCGCCGCGGTGAACCAGGAGCTCAGCGCCCTCCTACTGCGCCGGCAGTACAGCCGGAGACTGGAGGCGGAGCGGCAGCGGACAAGGGGGCAATACGCCCAGCTCTCGGAATTTTTGGGTCAGGCCGCCGAGCAGCTGGAGGCAGTTCCCGCCTACCGGGGCACCAGCGACTGTCTGGTGGGCGGCGCATGGCGGCCCAAGGAGGGGGAGAGCGTCTGCGGCGACGTCATCACCCATTTTGAGACGGAGGGCGGCATGCTCTATCTCCTTCTCAGCGACGGCATGGGCAGCGGACAGGAGGCCAGCCGGGAGGCCACCAACACCGTACGGCTTTTGGAGCAGTTTCTGCGGGCCGGAGTGGAGGCGGAGGCCGCCCTGAAAACCATCAACGCCGCCTTAGGCCTCCGCAATGAGGACACCGGCTCCTTCACCACTATCGACCTTTTGTCGGTCAAGCTCTCCACCCGGGAGGCCGCCCTCTACAAATACGGCGCGGCCCCCACCTACATCAAGCGCCACGGCTCCGTGCGCCGGATCGTGGGCTCCGCCCTGCCGGCGGGGCTGCAGGAGACCCATGTAGTTCCCGCGCCGGTCCGTTTTCCTCTGGAGCCGGACACCTATGTCCTCTTAGTCAGCGACGGGATCGTAGATGCCAGCGACGACGAGTGGCTGCAAAATCTTTTAGCCGGCTGGCAGGGGGGCGAGCCCCAGCGGCTGGTGTCCCTTCTCATGGGGGAGAGCAAAAAGCACAGCGGCCTGCGGGATGACTGCAGCAGCCTCTGCCTCTATGCGCCCAAAAGCGCCCGGGAAGTATAAATCCCCTCTCTTGGGACATACTTCCAATAGATTTTTGAGCAGAGGAGTGGTGCCCCATGGTAAAAGGAATTTCCCGTCGGGTCGTCGTCGTGGACTCCCCCGACCCACACATCTTTGAACAGGCTATTTTTATTGTGCGCAACGACGCCTTCAGCAAGGACGGCGTAACGGTGGAGCAGGTGGTCAACGAGGCCTGCCGCGCGGCGAAGGGCTATACCGCCGCCGTCACCGGCCGGCGGACCTTTCGGTGGCGGGATCTGCCCGCTCTCGCCTACACCGCCGTGGGCGCCGGGGCCATCGGCCTGATCTGGCTGCTGGTCACCCTGCTGTAAGCCAATTCCCATCGCAAAGCTTCATGGGCTGAAAGCACACCACGAACCCAGGCAAAAGCCGGAGCGCATGAAGTTTTTTTGCATCGTAAAAATGCTGCGGCCAAGGACAGCCTCTGTCCCTGGCCGCAGCTTCTGTTTTTCTTCTCCTCAGCGCCGTTCCAGCGTCTCCACCGCCGCAAGCAGGGGCGCTAATTCCTCTAAGCAAAAGAAGCTGATCCGCTTTCCATAGGTATCCAGCACCGCCTGATCCTCGCTGCTGCGCTCTGACGGGTCCTTCCGCCGGAGCTGGCGGCAGAGCATGGCCATCATGGCCCGGTGAACCGGCTTCAGCGCCCCGTAGTCGATGCCGCCCCGCAGGTGAAATACCTGCGTCCGCTCCAAAACAACCGGGGGAACCTGCCGCTCTATGGAGCGGCGGAGATGGGCCGCGTTCTCCGGCACCGACGGGTCGGCGATCCCCACGGTGAAGAGGATGAGCTTCTCCCCTTTCCACTCCTTCAGGGCGCCGAGGACCTTCTTCAGCCCCGCGATGCCGCCGGCATAGAGCCCGCCGCCGAAAATCAGCAGCTCACAGGCCGCCAGGCTCTCCCGGCCGGCCCTGCCCGCCGGAAGGCAGGGAAAGCCAAAGCGCTGGGCGATGGCCTCCGCGTACTGTCTCGTCGTGCCGTAGACACTGCCGTATACCACAAGTCCTCTCATATGTTCTCCCCCCTTTTGGAACAGACCGTCTTATCCAAAGCCGTTGGCGCGCTGTAGATGCGCAGCGGGAGGCCATCCTCCCCTGTGGTGGTGGTCAGAAAGGACCAGCCGCACCTCTCATAAAAAGCGGTGTGTTCTGTCACGAGATAGAGCCTTTCCACTCCAAAAGCCGCCATGTCCCGGCGGATAAAATTTAGCAGTTTTTTGGCAAGTCCATGCCGTCGGCAGGCCGGCTCCACAAACAGCGCGCACAGGTTGGGCGTCAGGTCCCGCCGGGAGTGGTAGTCGTTTTCGATCACGCCCGCCCCGGCGGCAATCGCCCCATCGCCATTCAGCACTACATACCATTGGGGAACCGCGCCGCCCCGGAGGCACTGCTCTATACTCTCCTGGTAGGCCTCTTCAGGGATGTCCCACTTTCCATGGAACCACAGAGCCGCCCGATGCAGCAGCGCCGGCATATCCCGCAGGCAGCAGATGGAAAAATCCTCTGTCACGCAATCACCGCCTCTCTAAGCGCCCTCAGTATACCACACGCCCCGGCTGTGAGCAACCGAAAAAGCTGGCGGCAGACACAGCCGGATGGCTGCCCTTCTCCCAAAATTTCCTTTTTGGATGCAAAGGCCGCCGCTCTTGCGCCGGCGGTGGGATTTGTGCTATACTAAAAAACAACTTGACGAAGGGAGGCCGCCTGATGCGCATCGGCACGGTTGAAGTAAATTCTCAGCTGGCCCTCGCCCCTATGGCGGGGGTCACGGATAATGCCTTCCGTCAGATCTGCGCCGAGCTGGGCGCCGGCCTCACCTACACGGAGCTGGTCAGCGCCAAGGCCCTGTGCTATCAGGACAAAAAGAGCCGGGAGCTGCTGCGGCTGTTCCCCGGGGAGTCCCCCTGCTGCGCCCAGATCTTCGGCAGCGACCTCACCTGCATGGCGGAGGCGGCCCAGATCGCGGCGGAGGCCAGCGGCGCCACCTTTATCGACATCAACATGGGCTGTCCCGTGGGCAAGGTGGTCAACAGCGGCGACGGCTCAGCTCTGATGCGCGACCCGGAGAAGGCCGCCCGCATTGCCGAGGCGGTGGTAAAGGCCAGCCCCGTCCCTGTGACGGTGAAAATGCGCCGGGGCTGGGACAAGGGCAGCATCAACGCTGTGGAGCTCTCCCAAATGCTGGAGGAGGTGGGGGTGTCCGCCGTGGCCGTCCACGGCCGCACCCGGACTCAGATGTACGCCGGTCAGGCGGACTGGACCACTATCCGCGAAGTGAAGGAGGCAGTTCACATCCCGGTCATCGCCAACGGCGACATTTTCTCGGCGGAGGACGTCCTCCGGATTCTGCGCTTCACCGGGGCCGACATGGCCATGATCGGCAGAGGCGTCTTCGGCAATCCATGGATTTTTCAGCAGGCCAAGGCGGCGCTGGCGGGGGAACCCATCCCGCCCCGTCCGCCCCTCGACCAGCGCTGCGACCTGGTGCTCCGCCAGATCGAGATGGCGGCGGAGCGCCGGGGGGAGCGGGTGGCGGTACTGGAGGCCCGGCGGCACTACGCCTGGTACCTCAAGGGCGTGCCCCACTCCTCCTACTACAAGGAGCAGATCGTTCACATGGAGACGCTGGAGGATATGCGCAGGGTTACTGCGGGAATCAAGAGGGATTTGCATGACTGAGAAGGAATTGGTGCAGGCCGCCCGGCGGGGGAGTGATTCCGCCTTTGAGGAGCTGGTCCGCCTCTATGAGAAAAAAGTCTATCACCTGTCCCTGCGCATGTGCGGCAGCAGTGACGACGCCTTTGAGATTGCCCAGGAGGCCTTTCTCTCCGCTTGGCGGGGGCTGAAGTTCTTCCGGGGGGACAGCAGCTTCTCCACATGGCTCTACCGCCTCACCTCCAACACCGCCATCGATTTTCTCCGCCGGAAAAGGCGGCAGAGCGCAATGGAACAGGTCTCCCTCGATGACGAGGAGACCTACATAGAGCCGCCGGATCCCATGCCCACCCCTCACCAGCATGCGGAGCGTCAGGAGCTGCGCCGGCTTCTCTCAGCGGGGCTGGACACCCTTACGCCGGAGCACCGCCAGGTGCTGCTGCTCCGGGAGCTGCAGGGCATGAGCTATGAGGAGATCGCCGAGGCGCTGGAGCTGGATTTGGGTACGGTAAAATCCCGCATCGCCCGGGCGCGGGAAAAACTTCGCAAATATTTGCTGCAGAACGGGAACTTTTCCGGATATCTTCCGTCTAACACAGCAGATAAGCCGGGAAGGGAGGGCTGAAAATGAAACATTGTGAGGACTATACAGCCCTGATCAGCGCTGCTGTTGACGGCGTGCTCACACCGGGGGAGGAGCGTCTCCTTCACGAGCACCTGTCCCAGTGTCCCGACTGCCTTGCTATTTATCAGGAGATGCTGGCTATCCACGATGCCTTTGACGGCTGGGAGGAGAATCCTCCGGCCGATCTGACCGGGGCCGTGATGGGGCGGATCCGCAGGGAGCGGAAGAGAAACCGGCGCCGCCGCTTTCTTCCCGTAGCCGCCGCTGCCGCCTGCTGCGCCTTCATTATCCTCGGCTACTATGCCCTGCCCAGTGCCATCCGCTCCAGCACCGTCTCCGACACCGCAGCCGATGACGCTCCCTCTGTCAACGCCTCATTGGCGACGGATGATGGCGCGCCGTCCAGTGGAGATACCGAGGAGGCAGTTGCGGGAAAATCCTCCGCCCCCTTCGCCGTGCAGCCTGAGGCCGCTGACAGCACAGACAGCAAGGACTGTGAGGAACAAATCATGGAGGGCGTGCTGACCTATTTTGACAGCGGCGCCCCTGCTGTCAGCGGTGCGGCCATTATGCCGCAGACGCAGAGCAACTCCGTCTCCATTCCCACCCTCAGCAGCGCCGACCCCGCCCTGCTGCAGTGGATGAGCGACAACGTCCCTGAGACGGGTTACGTGTCAGAAAACCGGGCGGACCTCTCCGCATGGCTCATCACCGCAGAGGAGTATGACAGCCTAACCGCCTATCTCACAGAGAGCGGTGCGGACTACGACATGGAGTGGGAGGATGTGCAGATCGAGCTGCCGGAGAACAGCGGCGAGGTAGAGCTGATCTGCGTGATCTACCTTGGCGCTGATCAATAAACTTTTCTATCGGCCCATCAAATATGCTTTCCTGCGGCGGCCCCCAATAGGGGGTCGCCGCTCTGCCTTATCGGCGGCAGCAGTCCCCCTGAGCTCTTTGTGCCCGAATCTCCATAGGATTTACTCCATGAAGGAAATATGCTATCCTTATAGGCAGGACAAAACAGTACAGACTTTTGTACAGATATCGGGGGTATACTGTACCCACCAGCAATGAAGGAGGATGACACCATGAGCAGCACAGGTTCAACTGCAGCCTCGAAAACTGATCGCCCCTGCAAGTATTGGCTCCACCGGATCTCCCACGAGTGGGACGTCTCCTATCAGCTCCTCTCGGCCGGGTACCTCTCCATCGGCTGGGCGGGCCTCGCCGGCAGCGGGATCCATGATGCGTCGTCCCATCCCTCCATCCAGGCCCTTGAAGCCAAAATGCTCCAGTGCGGGTACCAGCTCAGCCGCTCCCGCTGGAGCCTGTGGAACTTCTTTCAATTTCACGCGGGGGACTATGTAGTCGTTCCCCTGTTCAGCGGTGCGTTTTCCATCTATCAAGTTTCGGGAGCGGCTATGCCCATTACCCAGCTCCCCGGCTTCAGCGATTTCCAGTCTGACTCCGGCGGCAGGATTCTCCGCAGCAGGGAGGGCCTGCTGTGCCGCGCAGACAGCGGCACTGCGGTGGATATCGGCTTTGTCCTCCCAGTGAAGCCGGTAAAGGAGCGCCTCTCCCGCTATGAATACGCCGACAGCAGGCTGACGGCAAGGATGAAAATCCGTCAGGTCAACGCGGATATCTCCGACCTCTCCGACAGCGTGCAAAAGGTGATCCGTGCGGACGCCCCTATCAACCTCTATGCCGCCATCGTGGAGGAACTGGCGGAGAAGCTGCTGTCCGTTATCAAGGCGCAGCTGACGCCGGACAAGTTTGAGCTGCTGGTCAAGTGGTATTTTGAGAAGCTTGGCGCCTCAAGGGCCTTCCGTCCTGGAAAAAACAGCGCGGACAAATGGGATGGTGCGGACGCGGACATTGTGGCGGAGTTTGACGCACTGAAGATTTTGTTCTACGTGCAGGCAAAGCTCCATGATGACGTGACCTCTAAGTGGGCCGTGGAGCAGATCGCAAAGTACAGGGACCAGCACGAGCTGTCTTCAGGCGAATACACCGTGATCCCCTGGGTCATCTCCACGGCGGACGCCTTCTCGGCGGAGGCCGTCACAATGGCGCAGGAGAATCATGTCCGGCTCATTTCCGGCGGCGACTTTGCCCGGATGCTGATTGACGCGGGCATCACAGATATCAACAAGGCATTCTCCTGATAGGCGGAGCCCTTTTTCAGCTCCTTCGAGGCGCTTTTTGTCCTCATTTTCCAAAAAATCCTTGACTTTTCGGAAATTCCCGATATAATAATAGGGCTTGCAATCTGCAGGCAGATCCTTGCTCCCGCCATAGAGCGGGGGCCATCAGTCCAAAAGGAGGTGCAACAAAATGGCAAAAGTTTCCGCTAACTATGAGGTCGTCTACATTATCGACCCCAACCTGGGTGAGGAGGAGATCGCCGCTACCGTGGAGAAGTTCAAGACCCTCGCCGAGCAGAATGGCAGTGCTGTTGAAGTTGAGGAGTGGGGCAAGCGCAAGCTGGCCTACGCCATCGACTACAAGACAGAAGGCTACTATGTCCTGATGTCCTTTACCAGCGCGCCGTCCTTCCCCAAGGAGCTGGACCGTATCCTCGGCATTACCGAAGGCATCCTGCGTTCCATGATCGTCTGCAAGGACGTGTAAGAGGGGGCCGCTTTTATGTCTCTCAACCGCATTGTTCTCATGGGCCGTCTGGTCCGCGATCCTGAGCTGCGCCGGACCCAGAGCGGTATTTCCGTCACATCGTTTACTCTCGCTGTGGACCGGGACTTCAAAGGCCAGTCCGGCGAGCGTGAGACGGACTTTATCGACATCGTCGCCTGGCGTCAGACCGCAGAATTCGTCTGCAACTATTTCTCCAAGGGCCGCATGGCCGTGGTGGAGGGCCGGCTGCAGATCCGCGACTGGAAGGACCGGGACGGCAACAACCGCCGCAGCGCGGAGGTGTACGCCGACAACGTCTATTTCGGCGACAGTAAGCGCGACAGCGCCCCCAGCGGCAGCTATGACGCCGGCAGGGCCTACTCCGCCCCGGCGGGCGGCTACAGCAGCCCCAGCGTCAGTGAGCCCTCCGGCTTTGCCGAGCTGGACGATCAGGACGGCGAGCTGCCGTTCTAACAAAATCTAATAGGAGGAAACATCCATGGCTATGGAACGTGAAAATAGACCCGCCCGTCCCGCCAACCGCAAGCGCCGCAAGGTTTGCCAGTTCTGCGTGGACAAGTGCGAGCACATCGACTACAAGGATGCCGCCAAGCTGCGCCGGTTCATCTCCGAGCGCTCCAAGATTCTGCCCCGCAGAACCACCGGCACCTGCGCCATGCATCAGCGCCAGCTGACCGAGGCCATCAAGCGCGCCCGTCAGATCGCTCTGCTGCCCTACGTGACCGAGTAAGTTATCTTCTTTTGCGTGTTAATACGCTGCTCATCGTCTTTATGAAGAGGGAGGACAGGCCCAAAAGGGTCTGTCCTCCCTTCTTTTTTGCGCCGCCTGCGGCGGAGAGTTTGTTCGCCCCTTGGGGCGAATTCCTTTGCCCTCGGCGGCAAGAATTTTTCGCACTTGCGAGCGTGAGTGACTTTTGCCACCCTCGGCGGTGGAGAGATTCCGCTCTCCGGAGCGGCCTCCTTTTTGGTCGGCCAAAAAGGAGGCAAAAAGCCGCTTAGAACCTACGGTTCTAAGAGCTTCCTAATGCCTGCTGTACTGCGTTCTTCTCTCACCGGCACATGTCCGCCGAAAGGACCGGCAGTCTCGCCCCGGGCGTTACGCCCTGTTGCGGTGCAACACTTAAGACTTTTTCTCCTCACGAACAGCGCCTGCCGCGGTGGGGAGGACAGACTGCCAGTGTGCGAATAGAACACACTTTCCGTTCAACCACCGCAGGAGCCCTTAACGAAGCGGAAAGGGCGGGTATAGGACGGCGGTCAATCCAGTGTTCCACCGGGACTGTCATCCACTGGGCAGTCAGTTCTCTTTGCGATGCCTAACAACCTCCACCCAGTCCACGGGGTCCTTAGGGCACAGCCCTAAGTGGCCTTTTGGTTCCTTTTGGGCCATGCCAAAAGGAACCCGCACCGGGGTGCAGAACACCCCAAATCAATAGAACGCAGTTCTATTATAACCCGCCGCAGGAGGGCGTAACGCCCGGGTCCAGAACAACCGGTCAATACCAAGTTTCTGCCCGGACTGCCGCATACTGCGAGGTAAGAAAATTTCGCGATGACCGCCAGTCCCCGCCCAGTCCCACGGGGTTCTTAGGGCGCAGCCCTAAGTAGCGCTTTAGTTCCTTTGCCGCTGTGGGCAAAGGAACCCGCTCCGCAGAGCGGAATCTGCCCGTGCCCGCAGGGCACAAATCAAGTTCTTAGGGGCGGAGCCCCTAAGCTGACTTTTGGTGACTTTTGTTCGGAGACAAAAGTCACTCGCCTCGGGAGATAAAACCTCTCCGCCGCCACAAAATGCTGCCCAGCAGGCAGAGCGCCCCCAGCCCCGCAAGGGAGAAGGCAATGATGGCGCATACATTCTCCCCCACAATCTGCACATCGCTCCAGTCGCCAAAGTCAAAGGCGAACCCAAAGCCGTGGATCCCATCCATGATGATGCCCCCGCTCCAAGACACAATCCGGTCAATGACGCCGATGGAAATGCTCCAATAGCCTGCGGCAAAAAACAGCGCCAAGGCCGCCCGGTACCACCGGCCGACGGGCAGATAGCGGAGGATCCCCAGCAGGCCCCAGGGCAGGGCCAAGCCAAAGAGGGCCAGCGGCAGGGCCGGGCGCAGGAAGTACCCGCCGCCGCTGTGGAGGCTGCACGCCGCCAAAAGCAGCAGCAACAGCGCCGACTCTGCTGTCAGATAGAGCAAAGCCTTATGCCTCCGATAGGGCTCAGGGAGGGGCAGCTGGCGTAGGCAGATGGGCAGCAATACGATGGTCAGCCCCAAGAGGGTGCCAAGGGCCGCCACGGCAAACCAGTCCCCGCCGCTCCACAGGCAGCCCACCCCGAGGAGCAGGAGGAGCAGCACGGTCTCTATCCCGAGGTAGAGGGAGAGCTTACAGCTCTGCAGAACCTCCGGCAGCGGTGCCTGATAGAGCACCACCGGGGTGAAAAACAGCGACAGCCCAAAGACGCTCCCCATAGCGGCCATGGCAAACCAGCCGCCTTGGCTGTGCCAGGCGCAGGCCGCCAGCAGCAACAGCAGCAGCGCCGTCTCGATCAAAAGATATAGGGAGGTCTTCCGCTCCGACAAGGCCGGCGGCAGCTCTATCTCCCGCAGCACAAAGGGGAGGAACACCGTGGAGAGGGCCAAAAGAGTCCCCATCAGCGCCACGATAAACCAGTCTCCGCCGGTGTAGAGGCAGCACACCAACAGCAGCAGCTCCAGCGCCGCCGTAAAGGTGCCCAGGGTCCAAAGCCCCTTCTTTCGCTCCACAAGGACCGGTGTCAGCGTCAGGGAGGCGCCGAGGAACTCGCTGCTGAGGACGATCCAAAACCAGCTGAGGGTGTGCCGGGAGGCCAAGTTTCCGATGAGGCAGCACAGGGCGATGAGCCCATAAAAGATGTACTGCCCCCAGCGCACATTTCGCATTAAGCGCAGATACTTTCCTGCCAGCTGCTCCACCCGTCGGGCCTCCACATCCTCACTGGCGGTGAGCAGCTCGTGCTCGCTGATCTCCAGCACAGCGCAGATGGAGCGCAGGATCGTCACATCCGGGTAACTGAGGCCCCGCTCCCATTTGCTCACCGCGGACTCGGTGACATACAGCTTCTCTGCAAATTCCCGCTGGGTGAGTCCCAGCTCCTTCCGGCGGCGGCAGAGATACGCCCCGAAGGTCTTCTTGTTTTCCATGTGGATCTCTCCTTTTTCCCTTGCCTGCAGGTCTGCCTCCACCTTATGCTGTCAGGCCGCCGATGTCAACAAAAAAGCGCGATTTTGCCTCTCGACTGTTAGGAAAGTCCTGAGATTGCAAGGCTTTGCGCCTCCACCCTGATTTGTCCGGCCAGGCAGGGCGTGCCCGTCTGCTCCCGTCCCTTCATCCCCCCGCAGGCCCCAAAAAGAGGCGAGCAAAGGGACCGAAAGCTGTAAGCTTTCGGTCCCTTTTGGGTTTTCGTCCCATCTGTTATCTTCTCAGCCGAGGTTTCGCCCGCTCCCTCACGGCGCCGGGGGCGCATCCTCCACAGCCTCTGCCGCGGCGGCAGGCTGGCCGGATTGGGCCAGCAGCTTCGCCTTCTCCTGCAGGACACAGGCCACATACCGGCAGGCGATCACAGCGGCCCAGAGGAAGAAGGCGGTAAACAGCTCGTCATCCAGCTCATCCATCAGGAAGATAAAGGCCGTACCCACGCCGCCGGCGGAGGCGATGCGGAAACCGGACAGCCCTATGGCCAAGGTGCACAGGACCGCTCCGATGAGCAGCAGAATGGAGAGCAGCTTCACCGCGCCGCCCGCGATGGACAGGTTGGAGGCCCTGTTATTGTCCGCATACAGCTGAAATAATTTTTGTTCCTTCTTCATACTTGCCTCCACATTCTCTGTTTTACGTTAATCATAGATGGACTCCACATCCCGGGAGATGACAGCGCCGGTAGAGGCGTCGATCTCGAACTCGTACTCCATGGCATTGTAGATGATCTTCACCTCGTACTCCGCCCGTCCGTCGTCGTAATCGAATTTGACAGAGCGCACGTGGGAATCGCCGGCGCCGGACACATAGGAGAGCGCGATCCGCTTGGCCTCGGTCTCGCCGATATAGGAGCCAGACTGGCTGCCGCCGGGCTGAGTGGGCTGATAGTACTCGGCGTCGTAATCGAAGCTGAGGATGTCGCCGGTGCGGGCGTCGATCTCGTAGTCGTACTCCTTATAGTCGCTGGTGTAGAACTCCACCTCATAGACCTGACGGCCATCATCATAGTCCAGCTTGACCCGGGCAAAGCTGACCCCAGAGGACTTCAGCCCGGCATGGGACAGGGCCTTGCTCTTGGCGATCTCCTCAGAGATCAAACCGGTCGTGGTCTGGCCTCCGGAGCTGGTTCCGGTATCTCCCTCATGGAAGCTGTCCGCATCCGTCACTTCCGCCTCATCACCCAAAATCGCCGTGCGCGTGCCGCTGTCCCAGCTGACGCTCTTGCCCATCAGATTGCCGATGGAGCGCAGAGGCAGGTAGATGGAGCCGTTGTAGATCAGCGGGTAGACGGTGTTGCCCTGGGCGTCGGCAAAGCTCTGGCGCACGCCGTCCACCACCACGGTGACATCCGGAGAGAGGACCACGGTGATGCGCTCTGTGTCAGCCCCGCGGTCCGGGGTGCCGGTGACATCGGCAGCGGTGCGGCTGCCGCTGAGGGTCGCCGTCCGGTTGGTCTGATCCCAGTTGACATTCTTGTCCATCAGTTCGCCGATGGCGCGCAGGGGCAGATAGACCGTGCCATTGTAGTTGATGGGATGAACCTCTTCGCCGTCCACGTTATAGAAGGTCCGGTAGGAGCCGTCTATGGAAACTAAGATGTCAGGGGAGAGCTGGGCGGTAACATTGGTGCTCACCGCGCCGGCGGCGACGGTCATTGTGCCCAGCGCCAGCGCCATGCAGAGCAGCAGAGCGCCCATACGTCTTTTGATGCCTGTTACTTTCATGTTGATTTCCTCCTTATACTGTTCTTTCCTGATACATTTTTCATAAATGGATAGATAAGCGGATATCAGCGGCGGGTGGGCTCCGCCTCCCAGCTGCGGATCGCTCCGCTGTAGCCGTCGATGGTAAACTCATACTCCGTGCCGTCGTAGTAGATGGAGCCCTCGTACTCGATCCGGCCGTCGTCCCGGTCCACCTCAAATTCATAGATATCGCTCTCCGTGGCGCCGGGCACCTCCGCCAGAGCGATCTGCTTGGCCTGATCCGCGGTAATGGCAGATGTGGTGCCGCCTGTGGAGGGTGTATAGCCCTCGGCGTCAAAGTCGTAGGAGAGGACGGTGCCGGTGGACGCATCGATCTCGTAGTCGTACTCCTTGTAGTCGCTGGTATAGAACTCCACGTCGTAGACCTGACGGCCGTCATCATAGTCCAGCTTACTGCGCAGGAAGGTGACCTGATCGCTGGTCAGGCCGGCGTGAGACAGGGCGATCTCTTTGGCCTCCTCCTCCGTGATGGCGGCGCCGGTGCCGCTGCTCCCGGTGTTCCCGCCGGAGGCGGCGCCAGTGTCTGTGCCGGTGTTGGAGCCGGTATTTCCATCGGGAGAAGCTCCCGCGTCCGTGCCGGCGCTGGCCGGGGAGGAGCTGCTGTCGATCACAACACCGGTGATGGCGTCAATGTCGTACTCGTAGCTCTGGCCGTTGGCCGTAAAATCCACGGCGTAAAAGTCCGTCCCGTCTCGGCTGTCCAGCCCTGTGGTGGAGAAGGTGGCGGCGGACTCCGCCACACCCGCCGACTCCAGCGCGATAGCCTTAGCCGCGTCCAGTCCGATATACTGGGCCTGGGTGGTCTGCTGGCCGCAGCTGGCCAGCACACATATGGTCAGCACTGCAGCACACAGAACTGCAATTATTTTTCGATTCATAACGAATACCTCCTTCGTTGGGCATATCCTACTGTCCCAACATGAAATCAACATGAAATTGGAAAAAGAATTAAAAAATTTTTTCAGCACATTTTTTCCAAGGGCAGGTGCAGGGTAAATGAGCTCCCCACGTCAGGGATGCTCTCTAAGCTTACAGTTCCTCCGTGGGCCTGAGCGATCCGCTGCACCATGGACAGGCCCAGCCCAGCGCCGCCCTTCTCCCCCCGGGAGGGGTCCACCTGGTAGAACCGCTGCCAGACCTTTTCCTGCGCCTCGGCAGGGATCCCGATGCCGTCGTCCTTGACGCACAGGCGGATCTCCTCCTCCGTCTGCTCTAAGGAGACCCAGACGTGGCCCTCCGGTTTGCCGTACTTGAAGCCGTTGTCGATCAAATTCTGAAGCAGCCGGGTGATGAGCGCCGTATCCACACAGGCTGTAACGCCCTCCTGCAGCTCCGAGATCAGCCGCCCAGGGGGGCAGACCTGCTCCTCGCAGATAGTTCGGACCAGCGCCGACAGGTCCGTCTTTCCCTCCCTGGCGATATCCACCCCCTGGTCCAGCCGGGTGATGCTCAGCAGCTGACCGATCAAAGCGGACATCCGGTTGGCCTGGCGGTGGATCATGGACAGCGTCTCCCGCTGCTCCTCCGGCGTCTCCCCGTATTTTTCCGCATACTCACAGGCGCTCTTAATCACTGACACCGGGGTGCGCAGCTCGTGGGAGGCGTCGGCGGTGAACTGCTTCTCCGCCTCAAAGGAGCGCTCCAGCCGCTCAAACATCTGATTAAAGGTGTTTGCCAGCCGGGTAAACTCGTTGTCTCCCGGCGGGAGCTCCACCCGCTGGGATAGGTCGGAGGCCTCGCTGATGGCCGCCGCCGTAGAGGTGATCTGGTCCAGCGGGCGGAAGGCCCGCCGGGCGATGGCGTATCCCCCCAGCGCCGCCAGAAGGATATACAGCGGCAGCGTCACCATGGCGATATAGAGCAGATTGGTGAGCATCTGAGGGTTCTCCGGCGCTTCTAAAATACCCCGGAGCCATACACCGTTCTCCCACCCGAGAGGTACCCAGAAATCCAGCACATAGTAGCGGCTGGAGGACACCTCCACCGGCCGGGTCAGGCCGTTTTGAAAGGGCTCCGCCGCCGTGAAGGCCACCGGCAGCTGGCCCGCCAGCAGGGACTCATTCTGGCTGTAGATCAGGCAGTACACGCCGTTGTCGTAAAACTGAAAATTCTCCCCCAGCTGCAGCGTACCGTCCGTCATGGAGATCTGGTCCAGATTCCCCCGGACGGTCTGGGACAGCTGGTCCATGGCCGTCTGGGTGGACACAGAGCCGCTGACCAGGAGCAGAAAGCCCAGCAGCAGCCCGGCCATAATGGTCATGAGCAGCAGATACCAGATAGTGATTTTTACCTTAATGTTCAGCTTTTTCACGCCCCACCCTCCTTCTGGGGCTCCCGGATTACCCAGCCCGCCCCCTTCACAGTGTGGATCAGCTTCTGCTCCCGGTCCCCGTCGATCTTCTTGCGCAGGCGGCTCATATAGCCGTCCACGTTGTTGGAGCTGCCGGTGAACTCATAGTTCCAGATCCGGTCCTCGATCTGCTCCCGGCTGAGGACCCGCCCCTTGTTGCGGAGGAGATACTCCAAAATAGAGAACTCCTTGGGCAGCAGGGTGATCTCCACCCCGCCCCGGAGCACCTGACGCCTCTCCACGTCCAGCACCAGATCCCCGGCGGCAAACTGGTTGG
Source organism: uncultured Oscillospiraceae bacterium (assembly GCA_904420145.1). GTDB lineage: Bacteria > Bacillota > Clostridia > Oscillospirales > Oscillospiraceae > CAJFPI01. The sequence continues at coordinate 7,670 of CAJFUI010000029.1, read as the reverse complement.
TCCGCTGGCCCGCGTGCTTACGGGTCATGGCCCGCAGGCGGGCCAGCAGTTCGTCAAAGTCAAAGGGCTTGACCAAATAGTCGTCCGCCCCCAGATCCAGCCCCTTCACCCGGTCGGCCACGCTGTCGCGGGCGGTGAGGAAGAGGACCGGCGTGTCGATTCCCTTGGCGCGGACCTCCTGGATGAGGGTATAGCCGTCCTTCTTAGGCATCATCACGTCCAGCAAAACGCCGTCGTACTCCGCGCCCAGGAGATGAAGCTCCGCCTCCTCCCCGTCATAACAGCCATCCACCGTATAGCCCGCCTTGGTCAGCACCTTGCAGATCAAAAGGTTTAGATCCCGTTCATCCTCTACCACTAAAATGCGCATAAGGGCACCTCCCTGCCGCTTTTTTCTTACAGCGATTGTAGCACGCTTTGTCCCCGGAGACAATACGGAACCCCCTTTTCCCGGGCCATTTATCTCCTATCTGAAACTTTTTTACAAAATTTTGCCGCGGGGGAGTCCGCCGTCTGTTGAAAAGGGGTTGGGGCCGTGATATAATGCTTTCAGCTCTGTTTCATGAAAAACAGAAACGTTCGATCTTGAAGAAGGAGGAAAAAAGCGCATGAAACCCATCCGAAAACTCTTGGCCTTCGCCCTGGTGTTGGGCATGGCTCTTTCTCTGCCCGTTTTGGCAGCCAAAACGGGGCTGGAGAATTTCCAGCCCGGCCGCTCCTACCCTGCGGGGAAGTTTACTGACGTCCCCGACACCAGCTGGTACGCCGAGAACGTGAAGTCCGCCTACGAGTTAGGGCTGGTGGAGGGCCTCACCGAGAACACCTTCAGTCCCGCCGGCACCATCACCCTCGCCCAGACCGTGGCCCTGGCCGCCCGGCTCCACAGCATCTACCATACCGGGGAGGCGAATTTCGCCCAGGGCTCCCCCTGGTATCAGGTGTATGTGGACTACGCCGTGGCCAACGGCATTATCTCTGCCAACAGCTACAGCAACTACAACGCCGCCGCCACCCGCAGCCAGTTTGCCGCTATTCTCTCGGGCTCCCTCCCTGATGAGGCCTTAGAGGCCATCAACACCGTGGATGACGGCATGATCCCCGACGTACCCGAGGGGGCCGCCAACTACGACGCCATCTACCGCCTCTACCGGGCGGGCATCCTCACCGGCAACGACGCGACGGGCACCTTCACCCCCAACGCCACCATCGCCCGGTCCGAGGTCTCCGCCTTTGTCACCCGCATGGCCGACCCGGACCTGCGCCGGAGCGTGACCCTGGAGGACGAGAGCGCCGATATCAAGGTGACTCTCAACCGCACCTCCCTCACCCTCACCGATAATAAGGACGGCTACCAGCTCACCGCCACCGTGCGGCCCAGCACCAGCATGACAGTCATCTGGAGCAGCTCCAACACCGACGTGGCCGGCGTGAACAGCAGAGGCGTCGTCACCGGTGTTGGTGAGGGCACCGCCATTATCACCGCCACTGTCGGGGACGCCTCCGCCAGCTGTACCGTCACGGTGACGGAGTATTATCGTATCGGCGTCAGCCCCACCGACCTGACGCTGGAAATAGGGAATACCGAGACGCTCCGATACAGCTACTATCCCGATGACTACACGCCCTCGGCTTCGGATAAGGTCACCTGGAGCAGCAGCGACCCCTCCGTGGCCACGGTGGACAGCAGCGGAAAAGTCACCGCCATAAGCGATGGCAAGGCCGAAATCACCGTCACGGACAGCAACGGAGTCGTATCCTCTTCCTGCAGCGTAAGGGTCCCCGCCTCTATCGACGGCTTCTATTACAGCGATCCCCCGTTTGACGTGCCGAAACTGAACCACAACTACGGCCCCATGACCACAGTGGACCAATACTCCACCAACAACTCTATATCCAGGGCTACCCAGGTGACCAGCCTTGAGTTTACCGGCTGGAATCTATATAGATACGCCTATTCCACGGAAGTGCTGCTCCTGAGGTATCGGGCCGAGGGCACTACCATTAACCCCAGCGGCATAGGCGGCGCCTGCGACGTACGGATGCAACTCTTTGACTCCAATGGGAATTTGTTGGACACCAGCGCCCCGTTTTCTTTCCCCGGCGGGAACGGGCCGTTTACTGACGAGGGTGAGATAGAATTCTATATCAACCCCCAGATCTTTGAAGACATCGCATACATTGAATTTATTGTCCCTGAGTTTGGAGATTACCTCGACGGAGAGGGCACGAAGGTCATTCCCGGCATCGTCTCCTATGAGGAGGCCGCAGAGCATTTCGGCCTGGACTACCCGAACGCCCCGGAGCCCGAACCTGAGCCGGAACCCGAACCAGAACCCGAGCCGGAACCTGAACCCGAGGATTCGCTGAGCCCGGAAATGCGGGAGGCCGTGGGCATCTACAATAACCTGGAGACCCTCCTCTACGATGGCGCCTATGACCATTTCCAGCCCGTCGAGAACGCGATGGGAGGCACCGTCTTTAAGGCCGAAAGGGCCGGTATCCTCCCCGGCTGCGCGGATGCCCTCGCAAACTGTCTGACGGACGCGCAGAACATGGTGGCGGCCTGCGGCAGCAGCACCTACTGGTCCGGCTTCAAAACCATAGCGCAGGAATACGCTGACACCATCGCCGAGGCCATTGAGGTGTTCCGCCGGGTGGGCGGCACCGAGGTTGCCAGCATCACCGAGGCCGATGAGGATGAGGTCCAGCGCCTCAGAGAGGAAGTGCCGACCCTGTGGGGCGAATTGGTGACGGTACATACCGATTTTGCCAACACACATTTTGATGAGATCCGTGCATATCAGGGATAAAACAGGACGATAAAGCGCGCACAGGGGCGGCTTCTCCGCCCCGGGGGCGCTGCTGCAGCTTGTCAAAAAACCTCGTAGAGTTCGCGGCGCGCACGCCGCGAAGAAGATGAAATTGGTTTTCGGCCGCGACATGCGCGTGGCCGAAAACACCTCTCAGCCTGCAAGTGTGAGTTTTGTCCGCTTTCAGCGGACAAAATCTTGCGCGCGGCGGGCTGTAGCCTCTTGTCAAAAAAGGCGGATGCCTTTTTTGACAGTCTCAAGCCCCCGGGACCAAGCTTGGTCCCGGGGGCTTCCTTTCCCTCTTATTTCCCCAGCCAGGCCCGGCGGAGGGTCTCCGCCAGGGGCTCGATGTCCTCCTGGCGCAGGGCGGCGTAGCCCAGGATCACCGTGTTCTCCGGGCAGCCCTCCGCCCCCTCCATGTAGTAGGCGCTCAGCCCCCGCAGCCGGATCCCCGCCGCCGCGGCCCGCCGCACCATCTCCGCCTCCCCCGGGCCCTCGTGGAGGGTCAGCAGCAGGTGGAGCCCCGTGTGCCGCCCCTGTAATTCGATCCGCTCCGCGCCCAAGGCCCCCTCCAGGGCCGCGCACAGCCGCTCCATCCGCTCCTTGTAGGCGCTGCGCATGCGGCTGAGGTGCCGGGTGAAATACCCCCCCTCGATGAACCGGCAGAGGGTCTGCTGCTCAAAGCGGCTGACGGTGTTGGCGTAGCTGCCGTAGGCGGCGCGGTAGCGCCGGAGGAGCTCCGGAGGCAGCACCATGCAGGCGATGCGGATGCTGGGGGCCAGGCTCTTGGAGAAGGTGGAGAGGTAGATCACAGGGCCAAACTGCCCCCCCATGCCCTGGAGGCTGGGCAGGGGGCGCATGTCGAAGCGGAACTCCGCGTCGTAGTCGTCCTCGATGAGGTAGCGGCCCTCCGCCTCCCGTGCCCATGCTAAAAGCTGGCTCCGTCGGCCCGCCGGCATGGTGACGGCGGTGGGAAAGTGGTGGCTGGGGGTGACGCAGCAGATGCTGGCCCCGCTGCGGCGCAGGGCCTCCACACTCACCCCGCCGCCGTCGATCTCCACGCAGCGGCAGCTCACGCCGCTGTTCTCCAAAATTTTCGGCACCCGGCGGTAGCCCGGGTTCTCCACCGCCGCCGCCTGCCCCTGCAGCAGCCGGGCCACCATAGAGAGGAGATACTCCGTGCCGGCCCCCACCACGATCTGGGCCGGGTGGCACACCACCCCCCGGTAGGTGGCAAGGTAGGACCCGATGGCCTCCCGGAGCGCCCGGTCCCCCTGCCGCGGGCCGTGGCTGAGCAGCTCCGGCGCGGCGTAGAGCAGCTCCTTCTGGATCCGCCCCCAGGTGCGGAAGGGGAAGAGGTCCGTGTCCACGGAGCCGGTGGAGAGATCAAAGCGGCAGGGGGGCTCCTCCGGCTCCTCGGGGATGGGCACCAGGTCCTCCCCGCCCCTCTCCACCGTCTCCGCCACCTCCAGAACGAAAAAGCCCTTTTTGGCCACCGCCTCGAGATAGCCCTCCGCCACCAGCATCTGGTAGGCGGTGTCCACCGTCACCACCCCCACCCCCAGCTGGGCCGCCAGGGAGCGCTTCCCCGGCAGCTTGGTGCCGGAGCGCAGGGCCCCGGTACGGATCTGGGCGGCGAGACTGTCATAGATCTGCTGGTAGAGGGGCTCCCCCCCGCTGTGGAGGGTCAGTGGCAGCTGGTACATGGCGTTCCTCCTATCTGACTCTATAAAAAAGTTATATTCTGGGTATTTCAATAATATCAGATAGAGCTATAATAGCATCATCAACACCGGCCGTCAAGAGGACGGCCACATAGGGAGGCATCTGCCATGAATCGTAATCGCAACTCCGAGCTGCTGGTGAAAATCTGCACCTGCGCCATGATGGCGGCTGTGGTGTTCGTGGGCAACTACCTGCGGGTGAAGATCCCCGTGAGCCTCGGCGGCACCAGCGCCTTCACCCTCGCCAACATCCTCTGCGCCCTCTCCGGCATCCTGCTGGGGCCCTACTGGGGCGGCTTGGCCGCAGGCTTAGGTTCGGCCATCTACGACATGCTGGACCCGGAGTATATCATAGAGGCCCCCATCACCTTCCTGACCAAGGGCATGTACGGCCTCGTAGCCGGGCTGGTGCTCTACTACATTTTTAAGCACAGCAAGGAGAAGTACGGCCCCCAGGTGGCGGCCACCGCCTGCGCCGCCGTGGCCTACATGGTGGTCTACACGGTGAAGAACTTCTTCTTTAACGGCATGGTGCTCCAGGGCTTCACCTCCCCGGTCCAGTGCTGGGCCCTGGCGGTGTCCAAGCTCCCCGCCACCGTCACCAACGGCGTCATCGCCATCATCTTCGCCCCCATCCTTGGGGTGGCCATCATGCGGGCCCTGCGCTCGGCCCACTTAGACAAGATGCTGGCGAAATGAATTCGAGGAAGTGACAATATTGCCGCAAAAGCTGGCGCGCCTGTTGGCGCGCCAGCTTTTTTGTCGGTCCCGCAGGGAAAAGATGGCGCGCAGGGGGCTGCATCCCCCTCAAAAAAGTGGCCACGCCACTTTTTTGACACAATAATTCCCCGTTGCCTTTTGAAAGCCTCCATGGTACAATATACCTGCGACGCAAGTTCATATTGGTTTTTCCATTCAAGAAAGTTTGTATTTTTACCTCCGGTAAAAATGCAGGCTCTGTTTCATCATGCTTTCTTGGATGGTTGGAACTTGCGTCGCGGCAAGAGTCCTGCGTTTTTCGGCGCGCGGCTTTTGCCGCGCGCTTTTTTGTTTTTATAACAGGATCGATAAGGAGGGATTGCATTGGCGAAGACCATGAACTCTAAGGAAGCAGCTCAGAAATGGAACTGCTCACAAGCGGAGGTTGCCCAATGGTGCAGGGAGGGAAAAATCCCCGGAGCAACCAAGGATGGAGGTAAACAGACTGGCGCCTGGCAAATTCCGGCAGATGCTGTGAAACCGGGAACAGCAGCAGCGAAAGAAAAAGCCGAAACCCCGCCCGATCAATTGCCAGAGGTAAGACAGCCATCAAAGCGCAGCGGACTGTCCATCGCCACGGGGGTGCTGCTTTTGGCGGCAACCTTTCTCCAACCGATTGAGAATTATCTGCGCTATGGCTCCCTGCCCACCCACCCGCTGGCCCTGGTGCAGCTCCTGCTCAGCGCAGTGATTGGGGTTTTGCTCCTCATGGGGCGCTCCGACAACCTGCTGACCATCGCCATGGGGGCGAAGGTGGTCTTTTTGCTGGTGGCCGGGGGGACCGGTATCCTGACCCAAGCCCCCTTGGGCTGCATGTTTGTGCTGCTCCTGCCCGCCATCCGGACCCGCAGGCTCTCCAAGCTGTGGGCCCTCCCCTTCGCCCTCGGGGTGGTGATCGTGCTGATCGGCATCTTTGACCTAAGCGCCGCACGGAGCTACTCCAACTGGGCCCGCTGTCTCGATGTGTGGGCCTACCTGTTTATGGGGGCGTGGCTGGCCCACCCCGAGATGACCTTCCGGTCCCTCTTTTTACGGGACATCGACCGTATGACGGAGGCGGGCGACATCCTTGCCGCCCTGTTTCTGCGGGGGTGGGTCACCTATGGATCCTTTGTCATGGTCATCTTCTTTTTTGTGATCCTGACGTCCGACGTGGGACTGTCCTCCCCCCTTGCTCCCGCCTGTATCCTCATCTTCTCCCCCTTTGTGGGAAGCTTGGCAAGCATTTTCGCCGCGCTGAAGGAGGCGCGGGATGCCACCAAAACCATGAAGCGCAGCATCAATGAGGTCAACGCCCGGAGCGGCATCCGCGGTGTGTCGGAGCGGGCCCAGGCGGAGCTGAACAAAGAGGCGGGCAAAAAGGCCCAGAAGGAGGTCATCAAGAGCGCCATTGTCGGCGGGGTGATCGCCGGGGACGCCGGGGCCGTGGTGGGCGCCATGTCCGCCAAGGCCAAGCAGGACGCCCAGAAGGGCGGCGCCTCCTCCGAGGGCGGCAAGGCCGCTCAGAAGGACGTGATCAAAAGCGCCGTGGTAGGCGGCGTCATCGCCGGGGACGCCGGAGCCGTAGTGGGCGCCGCCGCAGCCAAGGCCAAGCAGGACGCCGGCAAGCAGAACAAATAGCCGCCGGGCACCGGGGATTTCCTCAAAACAAATCAAGGGGACACGCTGAAACAGCGTGTCCCCTTGGCGTTTGTTGAAAACCTTATCGCATGCGCGGCGGACTGGCCGCAAGTTCTCTGGCCCAAAGGGCATCCGCTTTTGGGCCAGCAGTTTTTAGATCCGGTTGATAACGGGGATAATCATGGGGCTGCGGCGGGTGGATTTGAAGAGGTAGTTGCTCACCGCGCTCTTCACCGCGCTGCGCACCTCCCCCATGTCCTTGGCCCGCTTGGCGCCCACGCCGTCGGCGGCCTTCATGGCCACCTCCCGGAGCTCCTTGATCATCTCCTCGTTCTCCTTGACGTAGATAAAGCCCCGGGTGATGATCTCCGGCTCGCCCAGCAGCTGGTTGTTGTGGGAGGAGATATTGAGTATCACCACAACCATGCCGTCCTCGGCCAGGATCTTCCGGTCCCGCAGCACCACGGCCCCTACGTCGCCCACGCCGCTGCCGTCCACCATCAGCTCCCCGGAGGGGACGCTGCCGTTGACCTTGATGGTGCGGGCGGTGATCTCGATGACATTGCCGATCTCCGGCAGGACGATGTGGTTGCGCTCCATGCCCATGTCCAGCGCCAGATTCACATGGCGGCGGAGCATCTTCTGCTCGCCGTGGACAGGGATGAAGAAGCGGGGTTTTACCAGGGCGTGGATAATTTTCAGTTCCTCCTGGCAGGCGTGGCCGGACACGTGAAGCATGTCCGCCCGGTCGTAGACC
>CAJFUI010000028.1 GCA_904420145.1 uncultured Oscillospiraceae bacterium | reverse complement strand
GTCCTCCCAGTAGACCTTGTAGCCGTTGTACTCCTTGGGGTTGTGGCTGGCGGTGACGTTGATGCCGGCGATGCAGCCGTACTCCCGGACGGCGAAGCTCAGCTCCGGGGTGGGGCGCAGGGCGTCAAAGAGCCGGGCGTGGATGCCGTTGGCGGCCATGACGCAGGCGGCCTCCCGGGCAAACTCTGGGGAGTTGTTGCGGCAGTCAAAGCACACGGCCACGCCCCGCCGGGCGGCCTCTTCCCCCTCGGCCAAAATGACCTCGGCAAAGGCTTGGGTGGCGTGGCGGACCACATAGAGGTTCATGTGGTGGAGCCCCATTTTCATGGTGCCCCGCAGCCCGGCGGTGCCAAACTCCAGCGGGCCGTAGAAGCGGCTCTCGATCTCCTTGGGGTCGTTTTCGATGGCCTTGAGCTCCGCGTGCTCCGCCGGGGTGAGCACGCCGCTGTCCAGCCATCTCCGGTACTCCTGCATATAATCCATATGGCAAATTCCTCCTTGTATGAAATGGGGAAATGAACGCACGATCTCAAGCGGGGGAGAAGCTCTGCTCCACCTCATAGGCGTCAGTGTCGGAAAAGTGCCACCACTCGCCCTGATAGGGGGCAAAGCCGCTGGCGGTCATGACCTGCTCCAGGAGCAGGGCGTTGGCCGCCGCGTTTTCGCTGACGTCGCTGTAGTCCCGGTCGGCCCGGTCGGTAAAGTCGTCAAAGTCCGTGGGCATCTCCACCGCCTCGCCCTCCAGCGTGATGAGCGTCACGTCCACTGTGCTGCCCCGGCTGTGGGAGGAGAAGCCGCGGTTGGGGTCGGCCACATAGACCGGGTCGGGGCAGACCTCCCACAGGGTAAACTGGGCGGAGACGGGGCGGAAGGCGTCCCAGAGAAGCAGGCCGTAGCCCGCCTCGTTGAGGGCGGCCTGGGCGGCGGAGAGCTTTTTCACGGTGCCGTAGCGGAGGTAGGCCTCGGAGAAATCGTAGATGATCTCGCCGGTGAAGTTGTCCTCTGTGGCGTAGCGCAGAGACACGGCGATGGAGGGGATATAGTCGCGTACCCGGACAAAGTCCGTATCGGCGGGCAATTCCTCCTCCGCCATAGCGGGATCCTTTCCTTCAGCGGAGATACTTTCCCCGGTTTCTAATGGTTTTTCTGTTTTCTGTGCTTCGCCGGAGGAGGTCTCTCCCTCTTCCGGCGCGGCGGCGGGCGGAACAAGGCTCTGCCGCACATCAGGGTAGAGGAGACAGAGGAGCACGAGCAGCAAAAGAAGGGCGATCAGCTTTTTCATAGGCGCAAACCTCCCGGGCTGTGCGCGCCGCTGCGGCGGGGAAAGATGGGACGGATGGGGCCGAAGGCGAAATGGGTCAAAACACCGCCTGCACCAGCACCATGTAGAGAACGGTGCTCACAGCGATGCTCAAAAGGGTGCTGCGCTTCCACACGTGGAGCCCCACGGCGGCGGCCACGGCCATGAGCTCAGGGAGGCCGTAGGGGGCGGCGGCGGGGGAGATGCTGCGCAGGCAGTAGACCACCAGCATGCCCATAATGGCGCAGGGCAGCACCCGGCCCAGATATAGGATAATAGCCGGGGGCTCCTTCCTGCCACCAAAGACCAAAAAGGGGAGCAGCCGGGTCAGTAGCGTCACAAGGGCGATCACAAGGACCGTCAGAAGGGAGGAAAGGGTGTTATGATCCATCAGGCCGCCTCCTCCTCTTCTGTACGGTGGCGCAGCAGCGTCAAAAGCAGGGCAATGGCCACCATGGAGGGGATGATAAAGCTGTCCGGCCCAAAGAGGAGCAGGCAGATGAAGGACACCCCCAGGCCGATCAGGGCGGGGAGGTGGTTCTTGTGGGTGAGCCACTGCTCGGTGAAGATGACCACGAAGAGGGCGGTCATGGCGAAATCTACGCCGGTGGTGTCAAAGGGGATCACCTGCCCAAGCAGGCCGCCGAGGATGCTGCCGAGGATCCAGTAGCACTGGTCGAGGAAGGAGATCCAAAAGTAGAAGGCGCCGCTGTCCACCCCCTCGGGGGGCTGGGCGGAGCAGACGAGGGAGTAGGTCTCATCGGTGAGGGCGTGGATGAGATAGGCCTTTTTCGCCCCCTTGACCTTCCGGTACTTCTCCAGCATGGAGAGGCCGTAGAAGAGGTGGCGGGCGTTGATCATCAGCGTCATCAGCGCTGAGGAGATCAGGGAGGCCCCGCCGGAGAGCAGGTCCACCGCCACATACTGCATGGAGCCGGCGTAGATGGTCAGGCTCATAAGCCCCGCCCAGAGAAAGGAGTAGCCGTTTCTCTGCAGCAGCAGGCCAAAGCCCATGCCGAGGACAAGATAGCCCGCCATGACGGGGATGGTCAGGGGAAAGGCCGCTTTGATTGCACGTTTGTTCACTGTCTGTTTCTTCCTTTGTTGTGGGTCGCTGTCCTCCCAATAGGAGGACAAGAGTATCTTATCAATTTTTTCCCATAACTGCAAGAGAAAAGCGGCAGGAAAAAGCAAAAGCCGCTATTTGTGATAGCGGCCGCCGCTGTTGATCTGAAAGGCGCGGTAGATCTGCTCTAAGAGCATCACCCGGGCCAAGTGGTGGGGGAAGGTCATGGGGGACATGCTCAGGCGCGCCCAAGCCTCCGCCTTAAGGGAGGGGTGGAGCCCGAAAGAGCCGCCGATGACAAAGACCAGATGCTTGGCGCTGTTGTGCGACCAAGTCCCCAGCAGCTGGGCCAGCTCCTCGCTGGAGCGCATCTGTCCCTCGATGCACAGGGCGATGACGCTGGAAGCGGGCGGGATCCTTCCGCGGATGGCGTCCGCCTCCTTCTTTAGGGCCTGCTCAATCTGGGCGGGGGAGGGGGCCTCCGGCAGGCGTTCCTCCGGCAGCTCCACAAGCTCCAGCCGGCAATACCGACCAAGACGCTTGATATACTCTGCCGAGGCGTCCAAATAGAATTTTTCCTTCAGCTTGCCCACGCAGATCAGATGGATGACCACAGAGCAGACTCCTTTCTATCCTATCCCCGGTTGGGGGTGAGAGCCGCTTCCGAAAGGGACGCGGATGCCTCCCCGGTGTAGCTCACGGCCAGGGAGTCCCGGGGCGCCACCTGCAGGGTGCCGGCATAGCCCACAGCCTCTAAGGCCCGGCCCACCGTATGAAGGGCCATTTGGGGCGTATTGTTCTCCCGGCTGAGGTGGGCCAAGATAATACGCTGGGTGCCGGCGATGGCGGCGGCCTGGGCGAACTGGGCGGCGGCGTCGTTGCTGAGATGTCCCTGCTGGCCCAGCACCCGCTCCTTGAGGTAGTAGGGATAGGGGCCGGAGCGGAGAGTCTCCACATCGTGGTTGGCCTCCAAAAACAGCAGATCTACCCCCAGGAGCAGCCGGGCGGCGGCGGGGAGGAGCCCCGTGTCCGTCAGATAGCCCACGCTCTCCCCGGCAGCGTCAAAGCGGTAGCCGGTGCTGCCGTTTGCGTCGTGGCTGGTGGGGATGGAGGTGACGCGGCAGCAGCCCGCCTCCACCGTGCCGCCGAGGGCAAAGGGGTAGAGCACCCGGTCGACGCCGGCAAGACGGTAGCTCAGCTGCCGGGCGGTCTCCTCGCTGCAGCGGATGGGAGGACAGCAGCCCTTGAGCATGGTGGCAAGGCCGCTGATATGGTCGGTGTGGGCGTGGGTAATAAACAGAGCGGTGAGATCCTGCAGCCCGAGGCCCAGAGCCCGCAGGCCGCCGCGGATACGGGCGCAGCTGATGCCTGCGTCGATGAGAATGTGGGTGTCTCCGCAGGAGAGGAGAGCCGCGTTTCCGGCGGAGGAGCTGGCAAAGGTACAAAATCGCATGAGAGAAAGGCCTTTCCGAAAAAGTAAGCAGCGGGGCTGGCGGGCCGCACAGAAAAAAACAGGGTAATAGAGATTACCCTGTTGAAACTGTCGAAAAAGGCTGCTGCCTTTTTCGACAAGGGGATGCAGCCTGTTGCGCGCAAGATTTTGTTCGCCAGAAGCGAACAAAACTCACGCTTGCAGGCTGAGAAGTGTTTTCCCCGCCGCACATGTCGCCGGGAAAAACAGATCTAATTTTCTTTGCGCCTGCGGGCGCAAACTCTGCGAGGCTTTTTGACAGACTGGCAGGGCAATAAAGATTACCCTGTTAAGACTGACAAAAAATTTTGCCGGTCCCAAAGTCCGAAGAGGACACGGCGGCGGACAAGGGCATACCCTCAGCCGGCGCTGAGAGCGGCCTCCTCGTCGGCAACCTCCTCGGCGGTGATGCTGGCGCCAAGCTTGCGGAACTTCTCGATGACGTCCTCGTAGCCACGCTCAATATACTGTACGCCGATGATCTCGCTTCTGCCGTAGGCGGAGAGGGCGGCGATGATCATAGCGGCCCCCGCCCGCAGGTCACAGGCCTGCAGCTGGGCGCCGGTCAGGTGGTCGACCCCCTCGATGATGGCCAGATTTTCGTTCACCTGGATCTGGGCACCCATGCGCTTAAACTCGTCGGCGTAGCGGAAGCGGCTGGACCAGACGCTCTCTGTGATGATGCTGGTCCCCTGGGCCACACACAGCGCGGCGGCAAACTGGGGCTGCATATCCGTGGGAAAACCGGGGTAGGGCATAGTCTTGATATTGGCCTTGCCCAGAGGGCCGATCCGGCGGACCAGAAGGCTGTCGTCGATCTCCTCCACCTCCACCCCCATCTCCAGGAGCTTGGCAGTGATACAGTCCATATGCTTGGGGATAATGTTGCAGACCTTGATCTGTCCGCCGCAGGCGGCGAGAGCCGCCATATAGGTGCCCGCCTCGATCTGGTCGGGAATGATGGAGTAGGTACCGCCGTGGAGAGAGTCCACACCGCGGATCTTGATGACATCCGTACCGGCGCCCTTGATGTCGGCGCCCATGGAGTTGAGGAAGTTGGCCACATCCACGATGTGGGGCTCCTTGGCCACATTCTCCAGCACTGTCAGCCCCTCGGACAGGGCGGCGGAGAGCATGATGTTGATGGTGGCTCCCACAGAGACCTTATCAAAGAAAATGTTGGCGCCGCTTAGACGACCCTTTGTGGCCGTGGCCTTAATAAAGCCGCCTTGTACCTCTACCTCCGCACCGAGAGCCTTGAAGCCCTTGAGATGCTGGTCAATGGGTCGGGTGCCGCCGAAATCACAGCCGCCAGGGAGAGCCACGTCGGCAAAGCCAAAGCGGCCCAGCAGCGAGCCGATCATGTAGTAGGAGGCGCGGCAGCGGCGGGCGGAATCGTAGGGCACCTGGCTGTTGCGGATGGCCCGGGCGTCGATCTCCACCGTGTTTTTATTGATGGAGCGGATATGGGCGCCTAAGTCCTGCAGAATGGAGAGCAGCAGGGACACGTCGCTGATTTGAGGAATATTCTCAATGCGGCACACACCGTCTACCATCAGTGCCGCGGGAATAATTGCCACCGCAGCATTTTTTGCACCGCTGATATGGACCTCGCCAAAGAGGGGATTTCCACCCTCCACAATATACTTTTTCAAAAGAACACGCTCCTTATATCACACAGGACCCAAGCCATCTATCAAACAGTCTGTCCTGAGAACACAGCTTCATACCTGTGAACGCTCCCCAATAGGGAGACATAATCTGGTATTTTAACAAAGATAGTATACCAGATATTCCCGCAAAAGCAATAACGAATTGCAAAATAATTCCCACTTCTTTCGCGGAAAAGAGGTGGGAATTGTAGAAAACCCTGTTAAGAACGTGTAATGTCCCCGGTGGAGCAGTCAACATAATACTGATAGGTGTCCGTGGACACCTGCCACTTGGCTGTCAGCTGCAGGGGCAGGGCGGTGGTGGCCTGGAGCTCGTAGACCGGGGTCACATCGGTGACAGTGTTGCAGACAATGCCGCTGGAATTGCGGAAGTCTAAAAATTTTACCAGAGCGTCCACCGCCGTAAAGCGGTTGTCCGGCAGAAGGGAGCTGTCTGCGGTGGAGAGACAGGAGCCGGACAGGGAGACCAGCCTACCGCGTTCAAAGAGAAAGGAGAGGGTGCAGTTGTAGACCAGCGTGCCGTCTACCCAGCGCTGGGCGGAAAAGGAGCCGCTGCCGCCGGAGAGGTCGGACTGGGCCTCCTCATAGCCGAAGGTCTCGCAGAAGCTTTCACAAAAGTCGGCGGGAGAGGAGACGCTTTGGGCGGAGGGGGCATAGTCAAAGGAGCCGTTGCTGCGGAAGGACACAGTGCCGTACCGCCCGGTGTAGGTATAGATGCCGCCCCCCTGATGGACCCCCTCCGCCGTCTCCTCCAGAAGAAAAGCGGCGATCTGGGCCTCCAACTCCAGGTCCCGTGAAAGCGTCAGGGAGGAGGGTGCTGCCTGATCCAAAGAGAGGTCCTCCTCCGACAGGGAGATGGAGCTGCTGTCATAGAGGGCGAAGAGCTGCTCACGCAGGCTCTGCTCGCTTCTTGTCCGCTGGTAGAGAAAGTGGAAGAGCAGCATCAGCAGGGCGATATTCAGCATGGCTAAAATCAAAATAGTGATGGTCTTCAGCCTGCGGGGCTCCATAGGCGTCCCTCCTTTCTAAAGGGATGGGCTTAAGGCGGGAATTATTTGGCCAGCCATTCGGGATAGAGGGTATTCCCCCCCTGATCCACATAGCCGAGGGTGAGGAATGTGCCAGGGTAATCAAGGGCAATTGCGGCGGCCTGGCGGGCGGGCAGGGGGGAGTAGGACTCGGAAAGAATGGTATACTGCCGGCAGCGCAGGGTGAAGCTTGTGATGGTGCTGCCGGTGATCTCCGCGGACAAGGCGTCAAGACCGTCAGAAAAATAGATAGGGACGCCGCCCACCTGGTAGTTGAAAGCAACCGTAAAGCCCTGGGCCGTTTTCTCCACATGAGAGAGATAGAGGGCGCCGACAGAGGAGGTGTCGCTGCCAAGGAGAGTCTCACTCAGCTGGAGGACGGCAAGGACCGCCTCCGCCTCAGTTGGCTCCTCACCAAAGGAGGACACATGGTAGAGGGCGCTGGCTGCCTCCTCATCGCCGCTGTAAACGATTACCCCGTCTGGCTGGACGCGGAGGCTGCGGGGGGATTCCATGACCACCTCGGTACCGTCTGACTGGTAGTAGCGGGACATGGTGTGGGGGTTGAAATCCAGAAGGGTCAGCAGCTGGTCCACATCGGAGGCGAGGGCAGGCATGGCGGCAGAGAGGGAGGGGAGCGTAATCATGCCGTCCCACAAAACACTGTAGGGATCGAGATGGGCATAGGCCTCACCACCCTCAAAGGCAAAAAAGGCCCGGTTGGGGGTGAACATGGCCAACACCTCCTGCAGAACTCCATGGGAGACGGCAGTGGAGCAGCGGTAGACACTCTCGCCGCCGCGAAGATAGAGGACTGCCGTACCGCCTGGGGACGCGGAGATCAGCAGCTGACGGACATCGCCGCTGTACTGGAACTCGGTGCCCATGCGTTCGGAGAGGATAGAGGCTGGCAGGACGGTGAGATAGTCGAAATAAATACCCGGATTTTCCAAAGCGCCGCGAAATTCCTCCTCAGTCACCACAGCCGGCTCCCCAGCGGAGCCGAGGGCCTCCCGCAGCAGTCCTGTGGCCTCCTCCGCAGCAGTTTCGCCGGCGGTGCGCAGGTAGCCGCTGCGGCCGTAGTCGTTAGTAACCACCAGGTGAAAGGGGGCGGAGAGACCTGTGAGGTCAGTAGAGGTGGCAGAGGTGTCCTGTGTCCCGGGGGAGGAGGACACCAGCTCAGACAGGGTGGAGAGCCGGCCGTTTTGCCCCGTCTCATAGGAGATAACCAGCAGGAGAAGAAAAAGGGCGGAGAGGCCCAGAAGCACAATGGTGATATTCTGGGCAAGATCGATTTTCGTGCGTCTATTCATGGTTCTCCTCCACCTCGCTGGCCTGCCGGATGGGCAGGACGATCCGGATGGTGGTGCCCGGCCCCTGGTGTTCTACGGCGCTGATGGTGCCGCCATGGCGGAGAATGATCTCCTTGGCGATGGAGAGGCCGAGGCCGGTGCCGCCGCTCTCCCGGGAGCGGGCCTTATCCACCCGGTAGAACCGGTCGAAGATGCGGTTCCAGTCGCCGCGGGGAATGCCGATGCCGTTGTCGGAGACCTCCATCCACACCTTATCGCAGCTGGTCCCGGCACTGATGCGGATTTCTCCGCCGTCGGGGGTGTACTTGATGGCATTGCCGATCACATTCATCATCACCTGCTCCAGCCGCCCTCGGTCTCCCACGATCATGGGGAGTTCAGAACTGTCGTAGCTGCGCAGCAGGGTGTGCCGGTGGCGCTGGGCGTCCAGTTCCACCGCCCGGCAGACGCTCTCAATAGCGTCGGCAAAGGGGAAGCGGGTCATCTTAAATTCCGCCCGGCCGGAATCGAGGCGGCTGAGGGTCAGAAGGTCCTGAACGATATGGGTCATGCGGTCGGTCTCGCCGATGATGATGTCTAAAAAGCCGTTGGCCACCTCCCGGGGGAGGTCCTCGGTATCCCGGATGGTTTCGGCGTAGCTGCGCACATTGGTCAGGGGGGTGCGCAGCTCATGGGAGACGTTGGCCACAAACTCCTTGCGCATCTCCTCATTTTTCCGCTGGGCGGTGACATCGTGGAGCACCGCCATGACGCCGCTGCCGCTCTCCTGATCGAAGGGGGCGAAGTAGATCTCCAGGTACTTGCCGTGGAGGTGGAGCTCCGCCTCCTTAAAGTTGGGCCGCTGGAGGGCGCACAGCTCCGAGAGCGGATAGAGCGCGCCGAAGATGCTGTCGTAGTCCATGTGTTCCACATTGCTCTCCAGCATCTCGCTGGCAGCGGGGTTGCAGTGGACAATGGAGCCGTCGGCGGCAAAGGCCACCACGCCGTCGGTCATATGGAGGAAGAGGGTATCCAGCTTGTTGCGCTCATTTTCCACGGCGGCAAGGGTCTCCTCCAGCACGGCGGCCATGTCGTTGAAGGTGGTGGTGAGAATACCGATCTCATCGGAGGACTCCACAGCGATGGTACTGGAGAAGTCCCCGGCGGCCACCCGCTCGGCGCCCTCGGTGAGCTTTTCGATGGGGATGATCATGGTCTTGCTGAGCAGGAAGCTGAGCAGAACGGAGATCAGCAGTCCCACCAGCAGAGCCTGTATGATAATCATAAACAGCTGGCTGTTCAGGTTGCTGACCACCTCGCGGTTGTCGTAGATGTAGATGATAAAGAAGTTGTCCCCGCCGTGGATGGGGATGGCCAAATCCATATAGCTGGCGGTGATGTCGCTGTTGTCCCCCACCTCGCCGTTGCGGGCGGCCATCAGATTGGCGGTCTGGACCAGGGCGGCACCGCCCTCCTCGTCGGAGCCGGTGAGGAAAGCCCCGGTGCTGCCGTCTAAAATATAGTAGTTGCGGGTACGGGAGTCGATACCGAGGGCGCCGGCGTTGGCCTCCACCATGTTGCGGATGCGCTCGGCCCCGTCCTCCTGAGCGGCCTCGCTGCGCAGGGCCTGATAGAAGGAGGCGTTGGAGGTGCCGAAGACGCTGTCCATCTGTTCATAGAATTGGTCGATGTAGAAGCCGGTGATGCTGGTCATGAGGAAGGCCCCCACAATGGTCATCAGCGAGGTGATCAGCAGCAGCATGATGAGCACCAGCTTCATGTGCAGGCTCCGAAACATCCCATCCCCTCCTTTCTGTTCTTTTTCTGCAAAAGCGGCGCTGCCGCTTCTCTGGGTGCTTTAGTCCGCCGAGAAATAGTACCCCACGCCCCGACGGGTCAGAATATACGCGGGACTGGCGGGGTTGTCCTCAATCTTCTCCCGGAGGCGGCGGACCGTCACGTCCACGGTGCGCACGTCGTCCCCCACATAGCCGTAGTTCCACACCTGCTCCATCAGGTCAATGCGGCTGTAGACCTTGCCGGGGTGGCTGGCCAAAAAGGCCAGCAGCTCATACTCCCGCTGGGTCAGATCGATGACCTTGCCGCCCTTGGTCACCTGATAGGTGTCGGTGTTCACTAAGAGCCCGCCGCCGGCGTCCATGGTGCTGCCGGCCCCGGGCTGCATGCCGGTGCGGCGGATGTTGGCCTTCACCCGGGCCATCAGCTCCCGCATGGAGAAGGGTTTGGTGATATAGTCGTCGGCGCCGATCTCCAGCCCCAGCACCTTGTCCGCCTCCTCCTCCCGGGCGGTCAGGATGATCACCGGGACGCTGCTGCCCTTGGCGCGCAGCTCCTGGCACACGTCAAAGCCGATCATTTTCGGCAGCATCACGTCAAGGAGCACCAGATCCGGGTTCTCCTGAAGAGCCAGCTCCAGGCCGGCGGCGCCGTCATAGGCCTCTAAAGTGTCATAGCCCTCCCGCTGGAGGTTAAAGCGGAGAATGTCCACAATGTTTTTCTCGTCCTCGACAATCAGGACTTTCTTCTTTTGTTCCATGAGTACTCCTTACAGTCCAAGCAGCAGTTTTGCCTTCAAGATAGCCACGCAGGTTTTGCCGTCGGTGATCTCCCCGGAGAGCACCATGTCCACCATCACGGAGAAGGGGAGGCGCCGCACATCTAAGAACTCATCTTCATCCGGGGCCATCTCCCCGTAGGAGAGCCCACGGGCCAAATACAAACGGATGATCTCATCGCAGAAGCCGGGAGTGGGATAGATCTCCCCAAGAGAACGCCACTCCGACGCCGCGGCGCCGGTCTCCTCCCGCAGCTCCCGCTTGGCGGCCTCCCGGGGATCCTCACCCGATTCCAGCTTTCCCGCGGGAATTTCAAGAAGCGTCTGCCGGTAGACATAGCGGTACTGGGTGACAGTGAGGACATTTTTGTCGTCGTCAATGGCGAGAATTCCCACGCCGCCGGGGTGGTTGACCACCTCCCGCTGGGCGGTGCGCCCGTTGGGGAGGGAGACCTCATCCACATGGACGCGGATGATGCGTCCGTCAAAAATAGGCTGTGTGCTGATCATTTTCTCCAAAAGCTTCATGTTCCAATCCTCCTTGTATGTCCCGCAGCCCATCACCCAGGTCCGCCGGGTCGATGCGGTCGCTGTAGACGCCGGACACCCCGCGCTCCAGCAGCGCTTGGGCATCGCCGGCCTCGTTGACGGTATGTACGTAGACGCTGACGCCGTAGCGCTCCATGATGGGGAGAAACTCCTCCTGATAGAGAAAGCTCCACATAGTGATATGGCGGATGCCTAATTCGGCGCAGCCTGTGGCGTAGGTCTCAAACACCTCGGTCTCCCCGTAGAAGTCGGTCTCGTACAGTGTGAGAATGTAGTTGGAAAAGTCGTAGACGGCCTCCACCGTGTGGTACATCTCCAGAGAGTAGAGCTGTATGATGAAGCGGTCCAAGAGGTGTTCAAGGCCCAAGGCCTCCGCCTCTTTGACCATCTCCTGAAACTGCGCTGTCACCGCGCCTTCTTCGCTGTCCTTGGTATCGGTTATGATGTAGACGTCGGGGAAAAGCTCCATCAGTTGGAGGAGATCCGTAAAGGCGAGGGGCGTAAACTGCCCATAGATGGGGGTGGCGCGAAAGGCCTCGAGGGTGGGGAGGTGGTCCTCATCGATCCCCTCCTGAAACCCGGCAGCCCAGTCGTGGCGCAGGACCAGCGCACCGTCGGCGGTCTGGAGCAGGTCGCACTCGAAAAGGCGGTAGCCCCGCTGGTAGTTGGCGGTAAAAGCCTCCAGGGAAGGAGTGCAGCTGTAGCCGTCCACCGCGCCCATGGCGTGGGCGATCAGGGAATAGTCCTCCCAAGAGGGGGCGCTCTGCGCCTGCACCGCACCGGACACGGACCAGGAGGCCGCTCCGCTGAGCTGCAGGCAGAGGAGCACCGCCAGATAGGCGCCTCCGGCGCAGCGCAGGACCACCCGATTAGAGTTTGTTTTCTTCCTCTTGCTCATACTTCACCATATTACCACTATATTAAATCCCATTATACCAAAGGAAGCGGGGAAAAGCAATTGAGGATTTCTGCGCCTCCGAGGTGCGGAAAAATCTGCCGGGGAGGGCAGGAGCTCCCGCCCAGAAGATGGAGCGCCCAGCCAAAAAGCAGACAGCGCCTGATACCCGGGGAGGAGAAGCCTCTTTTCCCGCAGGGAGGACAATTCCTCTCCGGCGGGGAAAACAATCTGGTTGTATTTCCCGCCTTCTAATGATATACTCTATACTGTATGAGTATTTCCACAGGGGACGATCCCCTGTGCGGGAAGGAGCAAAACCCATGAAAATTGTGGTTCTCTGCGGCGGCCTCTCCACGGAGCGCAACGTCTCCGAGGTCTCGGGCGAGAGCATCTGCCGTGCCCTGCGGGAGCGGGGGCATCAGGCGATTTTGTTGGATATGTTTTTCGGGCTGGAGGGCTATACCGGCAGCCTTGCGGATATTTTTGACGCGCCGGACGGGCTGATCGACGAGGCGGCCATCGGCCGCAGCGAGCCGGATTTGGCCGCTATCCGCGCCCAGAGAAGGGATCAGGGGCCCAGCCTCTTTGGTCAGGACGTTTTGACGGTGTGCGCTATGGCGGACATGGTGTTCCTCGGCCTCCACGGCGCCTGCGGCGAGGACGGCCGGGTACAGGCCGCCTTTGACCTCCTGGGCATCCCCTACACTGGGGCGGGCTATCTCTCCTCCGGTATGGCCATGGACAAGGCCCTTGCCAAGTACACCATGGAGCGGGTGGGGATTCCCACCGCCCCCTGGCGGGATATTACCTACACCGCCGAGGAGATTCCCGGCCTTGTGGAGGAGCTGAGCCTCCCCTGTGCGGTGAAGATCATCAACGGCGGCTCCTCCATCGGCATGGCCCTACCGGAGACGAGGGAGGAGCTGGAGAAGGCGCTGGGAAGCATTCTGCGCTATGGCAATCATATTATCGTGGAGAAAAAGCTCAAGGGCAGGGATGTGACCGTGGGCGTCCTCGGGGACCGGTACCTCCCGGCGGTGGAGATCATCCCCCAGTCCGGGGAGTACTTCGACTATGTGTCCAAGTACCAGGAGGGGGGCTCTCTGGAGCTGTGCCCCGCGCCCATCACCGACGAGCAGTGGCGGGAGATGGGGGAGTACGCCCTCCGGCTCCACCGGGCGCTGGGCCTCTCGGTTTACTCCCGGACGGACTTTATTTTGGACGAGGAGGGGCGGCCCTGGTGCCTGGAGATCAACACCCTGCCGGGGATGACCCCTGCCAGCCTCCTGCCTAAGGAGGCCGCGGCCGCGGGCTTAAGCTATGGGGAGCTCTGCGAGGAGATTATCCGCCTCTCCCTTGAGGCGAGAAAGGGCTGAGGGTATGCTGAGAACCACCGCTGAGGAGATCGCCGCCGCCACCGGCGGGCGGATTGTGGGGAGCGGGAGCGTCACCGCCGTCTCCACCGACAGCCGGCAGATCTCGCCCGGCTGCCTGTTTGTCCCCCTGGTGGGGGAGCGCTTTGACGGCCACAGCTATATTGACGCGGCCCTCTCCGCCGGGGCGGCGGGCTGCCTCTGCCGGCAGCTGCCGGAGCGCCTTCTGCCGGAAAAATTCTACGTGGAGGTGGCGGACACCCGCCTGGCCCTGAAGGCGCTGGCCTCCTGGTACCGGGGAAAGTTTGACATCCCCTTTGTACAGATCACCGGCAGCGTGGGGAAGACAACCACCAAGGAGATGGTGGCGGCGGTGCTGAGCCAGCGCTATCGTACCCTCGCCACCCAGGGGAACTTCAACAACGACATCGGCGTGCCTCTGACGCTGTTCGGCCTCGGGCCGGAGCACGAGGCGGCGGTGATCGAGAGCGGCATGAACCACTTTGGGGAGATCCGCTACCTGGGGGAGATGATCCGCCCGGATTTCGCACTGATCACCAACATCGGCGACGCCCACATCGAGTACTTAGGCAGCCGGGAGGGGATTCTGCGGGCCAAGTCGGAGATTTTTGAAAACCTGAAGGAGGGCGGTGTGGCGGTGCTGAGCGGCGACGACGAGCTGCTGCGCACCCTGCGCCTGCCCTTTCCCACCGTCCTCTGCGGACGGTCCGGCGGCTGTGATGTGCGGATAGAAGAGGTGGCAGACAACGGTGTGAAGGGAATTAACTGTATAGTAGAGACCGCCCAGAGCACCTACCACTTTTCTATCCCGGCACTGGGGACCCACATGGTCTATCCCGCGGCCATGGCAGCCGCTGTGGCGGAGCGCTTGGGCCTTACCCCGGCGGAGATTGAACGGGGCGTGGCGGCCTACCGGCCTGCCGGGTCCCGGATGCGCCTTGTCCGCAGCGAGAGCGGTCTTGTGATCTTGGACGACTGCTACAATGCCAACCCCCAGTCCATGGAGGCGGCCCTCCGTATTCTGGCCAAGGAGCGGCGGACCATGGCCATATTGGGGGATATGGGGGAGCTGGGGCCCATCTCCCCGGAGGCCCACCGGCAGGTGGGCGCGCTGGCAAAGGAGCTGGGCGTCGGATCCCTTGTGGCCGTGGGGGAGAAGGCAAAGGAGATGGCGGCGGGAGCCGCCGGCATGCCGGTCTCTTGGTTTCCCACGGTGGAGGAGGCCCTCGGCCATCTGCCCAGCCTGATAACACAGCGGGACATGGCGGTCCTGGTGAAGGCCAGCCACGCCATGCACTTCGAGCGGATTGTGGAGGAGCTGAAAGGGCTGTAAAGGCACTTCGCTTTTCGGTCTATCTTTCCGCGATTTTCAGTACGAAAGAAAAAGGAAACACTCATGATCGATATATCCGTCAGCAATCTTGTCAAATCCTTTGAGATTGGCAACAATATCTTAGATGGCATCACCTTTCAGATCGAGGCGGGGGAGCGGGTGGGACTGCTGGGCCGCAACGGCGCCGGCAAGACCACGCTCTTTAAGATCCTCACCGGGGAGATGAGCTGTGACAGCGGAGAGGTGGTCATCGCCAAAAACCGCCGGATCGGGCTCATCTCCCAGATCCCCGTGTACCCGGCGGGCTACACGGTGGAGGACGTGCTGAATACCGCCTTCTCCCGCCACCAGAGGCTCTCTGAGGAGATGGAGCGGCTCACCGCAGCCATGGCCGCTGGGGACAGCAGCCCGGAGACCCTCCGCCGCTACGGAGAACTCTCCGCCAAGTTCGAGGGCATCGGCGGCTATGACACGGCCACCGCCGTCAACAAGGTGGCAAACGGCCTGTCCATCTCCATGGAGATGCGCGGCCAGCTCTTTGACAGCCTCTCCGGCGGGGAGAAGACCCGGGTCAACCTGGGCCGCCTCATTTTGGAGGATACAGACATTCTCCTCCTGGACGAGCCCACCAACCACCTGGACCTCCACGCTACAGAGTGGCTGGAGGACTACGTCCGCCGCTTCCGGGGCACGGTGGTGGCCATCAGCCACGACCGCTATTTTCTGGACCGCACCATTACCCGGGTCATTGAGGTGCTGGACGGCAAGGCGGAGTTTTACAGTGGGAACTACAGCTTCTACGCCATTGAGAAGGAGCGGCGCTATATTGAGCGCATGCGCCAGTATGAGAAGGCCCAAGCCAAGATCGAGCAGTTAGAGAAATCTGCGGAGCAGCTGCGGGTCTGGGCCTATTCCGGTATGGACAAGACCTACCGCCGGGCTATTTCCATGGAGCGGCGGATTGAGCGCATCCGGCAGAGTCAGGCCCCCCGGCCGAAAAAGCCCAAGGCCATGACCAACCGCTTTGGTGAGGCGGAATTTTTGGGCGACGAGGTGATGGAGATCAAAAACCTCTCCAAGGCCTACGGGGAGCGCACGCTGTTCCACGACGTGAATCTCCGCATGGAGGGGGGCGAGCGCATCGCCCTCCTGGGGGACAACGGCACGGGGAAGTCCACGCTGCTGAAGATCCTCATGGGGGAGGAGCGCAGCGACACGGGCCGGGTAAAATACGGGCCCACGGTCCGGGTGGCCTATCTGCCCCAGATCATCCGCTTCGATGATCCCAGCCGCAGCCTGGTGGACACCATGCTCTATGCCAAGCGGGGCCTCACCACCCAGGCGGCCCGGGACCGCTTAGCCGCCTTCCAGTTTCGGGGGGAGGATGTGTTCAAGCCGGTCTCCGTCCTCTCCGGCGGGGAGCAGAGCCGACTGCGGCTGTGTATGCTCATGGACGAGGAGATCAATCTCCTGGTGCTGGACGAGCCCACCAACCACTTGGACATCGCCAGCCGGGAGTGGATCGAGGAGGCGGTGGAGGCCTATGAGGGGGCCCTCCTCTTTGTCAGCCACGACCGCTATTTTATCAACCGCTTCGCCACCCGGATCTGGGAGCTGGAGGACGAGGTGATCACCGACTACCGTGTGTCCTTCCAGCGATATAAGGAGCTCAAGGAGCTGAAGCGGGCGGAGCAGCACACTAAGGCTGCGCCGGAGCGGGAGAAGCCCAAGGCCGCTGCCGGCAAGGGAAACCGGGCCCAGCAGGCCGCGAAGAAGCAGGCGGCCATCGCCCAGCGGGAGATCGAGAAGTTAGAGGAGGCCATCCGCGCCAAGGAGGCGGAGCTGGAGGCAAACGCCTGCGACTACGCGAAGTACAGCGCCCTCTACGCCGAGAAGGAGCAGATGGACGAGGAGCTCCTTGCCCTGATGGAGAAGTGGGAGCAGCTGACGGAGGAGGCCGGCGAATGAGAAAGAGATGGCTGATCGCCGGGCTGTCGCTGGCCCTGGCCGGCGTGCTGCTGCGCACGGTGTATACCCCCATGCGCTTTAGCGGAGCCCTCCTCCTGTGCGGCGCCGCATTGTCCCTTGTATGGGGCGCCTTAGAGGGCCTGCGGGAGAGGAGATGGGTCCGCCTCTGCCGGCGGGTCATCGCGGCGGCCATTATCATTGGATTGGCCGTGTTCGCCCTTTTGGAGGGACAGGTCCTTCTGAGCAGCCGCACCGACACGGAGCGTGAGCCGGAGGCGGTGGTGATATTAGGCGCCGGGGTCAACGGTACGACGCCCTCCCTGAGCCTGCAGGTGCGCCTTGACGCCGCCATCTCCTATCTTGCAGACAAGCCGGATATCCCCATTGTGGTCTCCGGCGGGCAGGGACCGGGGGAGGAGATCTCCGAGGCGGAGTGTATGTACCGCTATCTCACCGCCCACGGAGTCTCCGGCGGACGGATCTGCTTGGAGGACCGCTCCACCACCACCGCGGAAAACGCCGCCTACTCCAAGGAGATCCTTGCGGAGCTCGGCGTCGCCCCCGGGGACGGCGTGGCAGTGGTCAGCGCCGACTACCACCTCTTTCGCGCCGAGCTCTATTGGGACGATCCGGGCTTTATCGGCGTGGCGGCCCGTATGCCGGGGCGCTACTGGCCGCTGACAGTGAACTACTATATCCGGGAGGCCTTCGCCGCAGGGTACCTCTTGGTGTTTGAGCGGTAATGGAAAGGAGGAAACAGAGAATGAAGATTCTATGTATCTATTACTCCCGCAGCGGGAAGACCAAGGCCTCCATGGAGAAGGTGGCTGCCGCGCTGGACGCGGAGCTGGTGGAGATCACCGACGGCGTGAAGCGCACCGGCCCTGTGGGCTGTATCCGCTCCTGCATGGACGCCGTGCGCAGGAGCACCCGCTTTTTGGAGCCCTTCCACACCGAGCGGCCGATTAAGGACTACGACCTTGTGATCATCGGTACCCCCGTCTGGGCAGGCCGCTGCTCCAGTATTGTGCGGGAATTTTTAAAAAAGTACGGCAAGGAGTGCCGGGCGGTGGCCTACGTGGTCACCCGGGGGATGGAGCGCAAGCGCCAGGAGGAGGTCTTCGCCCAGATGAACCTCTACACCGCCGCACCCTATGTCTGCGCCGTCTCCCTGCGGAGCGGCGACGTGGGGGAGGACTTCTGGCGGGAGGAGTTCCTGCGGGAGCTCCACGAGACCATCATTGACGAGGAGTAAGGTATGCTGACAAAGCTCAAGGGAATCGAGGCCCGGTTTGAGGCGGTGGAGAGCCAGCTGAGCGACAGCGCGGTCTACGCCGACCCGGCCCTGCTGCGAAAGCTCAGCCGGGAGCAGAAGGAGCTGGAGCCCATTGTGGCCGCCTACCGCGCCTATCAGGCCGCTCAGCGGGACTTGGAGGACGCCAAGGCCCTCCTTGGCGATCCCGATCTCAAGGAGATGGCCCAGGAGGAGCTCCAGCGGGCCAAGGAGGAGATGGAGCGTCTGGAGGAGGAGCTGCGGATTCTGCTGCTGCCTAAGGACCCCAACGACAGCAAAAATGTCATCATGGAGATCCGGGGCGGCGTAGGAGGGGAGGAGGCCATGCTCTTTGCCGCCGACCTCTTTCGGATGTACAGCATGTACGCCGAGAGCAAGGGCTGGCGCATGGAGGTGGTCAGCGCGAACGAGACAGAGCTGGGGGGCATCAAGGAGATCGTCTTCCTCATCGAGGGGGAGGGGGCCTACTCCCGGCTGAAGTTTGAGAGCGGGACCCACCGGGTCCAGCGGGTCCCGGTGACCGAGTCCTCCGGCCGGATCCAGACCTCCGCCGCCACGGTGGCGGTGCTGCCGGAGGCGGAGGAGGTGGAGTTTACCATCGATCCCAAGGATCTGCAGATCGACACCTACCGCTCCTCCGGCGCGGGGGGCCAGCACGTGAACAAGACCGAGAGCGCCATCCGCATCACCCACCTGCCCACCGGGGTGGTGGTGGAGTGCCAGGACGAGCGCAGCCAGTATAAGAACAAGGACAAGGCCATGAAGATCCTCCGCTCCAAGCTCTATGAGGCGGAGCAGGCCAAACAGAACGCCGCCATCGCCGCCCAGCGGAAGAGCCAGGTGGGCAGCGGCGACCGCAGCGAGCGCATCCGCACCTACAACTTCCCCCAGAACCGGGTGACGGACCACCGCCTCCAGGGGGACAATAAGAACTTCAACATCGACCAGATCATCAACGGCAACCTCGATCCCCTCATCGATGCCCTCATCACCAGCCATCAGGCGGCACGCCTTCAGAGCGGCGAGGAGGAGTAGAGGGGGGAGGTCTCACCAAGGGGGACCTTTGCCGCCTGATGACGGAGAAAACGAGGAACATCTTGTGAATACAAAGCTTCTCACAGAAAAAGATATGGATACTGCCGCCGCCATTCTCCGGAATGGCGGCTTGGTGGGCATCCCCACGGAGACCGTCTACGGCCTCGGGGCCAACGGCCTCGACAGCGGGGCGGTGGGGCGCATTTTTGCGGCTAAGGGCCGTCCGCAGGACAACCCACTGATCCTCCACATCCCGGAGGCGGCATGGCTGGAGCGGTACTGCAGGGACGTCCCTAAGGAGGCCTATACCTTGGCGGAGCGCTTCTGGCCAGGACCACTCACCATGATCCTCCACAGGCGGGAGATTGTGCCCGATGCGGTCACCGCCGGCCTTGACACGGTGGGTATGCGCTGTCCTGCCCATTCCCTGACGCTGGAGGTAATCCGCCGGGCCGGCGTGCCGGTGGCAGCCCCCTCGGGGAATACCTCTGGGCGGCCCAGCCCCACCTGCGCCGCCCACATGTGGGAGGACATGGCGGGGAAGATCGACGCCATCTTGGACGGCGGCCCCTGCGGCGTGGGGGTGGAATCCACCATCATCGATCTGACGTGCTCCCCGCCCCGGCTGCTGCGTCCTGGCGGACTGCCGCTGGAGGCGCTGCAGGAGGTGCTGGGGGAGGTGGCTGTGGACGCGGCGCTGCTGCGTCCCCTTGGAGAGGGGGAGCGGCCCAAGGCCCCGGGGATGAAGTACCGCCACTACGCCCCCAAGGCGCCGGTGACGGTGGTGGCCGGTCCGGCGGAGGCCGCCGCCCAGTATATCGCGGCCCACCTGTCAGAAAAAACCGGCGTCATCTGCTTTGCAGAGTATGCGGCGCTGTTTTCAGGCTGCACCGTCCATGTCATGGGCGCGTCCGGTGACTTGGCTGAGCAGGCCCGCCATGTGTTCGACGCCCTGCGCGCCTTTGATGGGACGGATGTATCGGAGATCTACGCCCAGTGCCCGGCGGAGACCGGGCTGGGACTGGCGGTGGCCAATCGTCTGAAGAAGGCGGCGGGCTTCCATGTGGTGGAGGTGGGACGGTGAGAGAGAACCTTGCGCCCCTGTGGACGCTGCGGGGCACCGTGGTTCACGGCCGGGGCAACGGCCGCAAGGTGGACATGCCTACGGCTAACCTGGCGGTGGAGCTCGGCACGGCCCTGCCCTCCGCCGGCGTCTACGCCACGCTGTGCCGCTTCGACGGGGAGACCCATCTGGGGGTAACCAGTGTGGGCCCCCGCCCCACGGTGGATGAGGATGCGCGCTTCACAGTGGAGACCTATCTCCCCGGCTACAGCGGTGACCTCTACGGAAAAGAGATGGAGCTGACCTTCTACCGCTACCTGCGCCCTATCAGCCGCTTCCCCAGCCTGCAGGCGGTGAAGGAGCAGGTGGACCGGGACGCCGCGGCGGTGGAGATGTATTTCCGGGGAAATCATAGGGAGGAGGCGGGACCATGCTGATCATCGGCCTGACAGGGCCTACCGGCGCGGGAAAGACCACGGCCCTGGAGGTGCTGGGGGAGTTGGGTTTTACCGTGGTGGACTGCGACGCGCTGTATGACGAGCTGCTGCGGTGGGATGAGTCCCTTAAGCAAGAGCTGCGCGGCGCCTTTGGCGACAGCTTTTTTCAAGACGGCAAGCTAAATAAAAAGGCCCTCGGAAAGCTGGTGTTTGCCGACCAAAAGGCCATGGCGCGGCTCAACGGCATTGTGTTCTCCGCTGTGGGCACCGCCGTGGAGGAGATCATTGAAAAAAGCACCGCGCGAGGTGTGGTGATCGACGCGATCAACCTGGTGGAGAGCGGCCTTGCCCGGCGCTGCGACTTCACCGTGGCCCTCACCGCCCCGGCGGAGGTGCGGCTGCGGCGGATTATGGCCCGGGACGGCATTGACGAGGCCTACGCGAAAAGCCGCATGGCCGCCCAAAAGAGCGATGGCTTCTATAAAAAGCACTGCACCTTCCTGCTGGAGAACCGTGCGTCAAGCAAAGGGGAGTTCCGGCAGCTGATTCGGGAATTTTTTGAGGATTTGATGGAAAATATGGAGGAATAAACTATGGAAAACAAGGAATGGAAAGAGAAACTGCTTTACAGCCCGAAAAATGGCTATGACCGGCTGAGCGAGGCGGACCGAACCGCCATGGCGGACTACTGCGCGGGCTACAAGGCCTTCTTGGACGCCGGCAAGACCGAGCGGGAGTGTGTGCGGGAGGCCATCCGCCTGTGCGAGAGCAGGGGATTTCGGCCCTTTGTGCGGGGGATGGAGCTGAAGGCCGGGGACAAGGTCTATGTGAACAACCGCAGCAAGATGCTCCTTTTAGCGGTGATCGGCCAGGAGGGGCTGGAGCAGGGGGCCCGGATCGCCGCCGCCCACATCGACAGCCCCCGCCTGGATCTCAAGCCCAACCCCCTCTATGAGGATGGGGAGCTGGCCTACCTCAAGACCCACTACTACGGCGGCATCCGCAAGTACCAGTGGGTCACCATTCCCCTGGAGCTCCACGGTGTGGTGGCTCTGGCCGACGGACAGGTGATCCCTGTGGCCATCGGCGAGGGGGACGAGGCTAAGCTGGTCATCAACGACCTGCTGCCCCACCTGGGGCAGGAGCAGAACAAAAAGACTCTCGCCGACGGCATTACCGGGGAGCAGTTGAACCTTCTGGTGGGCAGCGAGCCCCTTCAGGGTGAGGAAGGCGAGCGGGTGAAGCTGGCGGTGATGAAGCGGCTCTATGAGAAGTACGGCTTCACCGAGACGGACTTCATCTCCGCGGAGCTGGAGGCGGTGCCGGCGGTGAAGGCCACGGACATCGGGCTGGATGGGAGCATGATCGGCGCCTACGGCCACGACGACCGGGTCTGCGCCTACGCCGCGCTGAAGGCCTTGCTGGATCTGACTGAGGCCCCCCAGCGGACCGCCGTGTGCGTGCTGGCCGACAAGGAGGAGATCGGCTCCGAGGGCGTCTCCGGGATGCAGACCGCCGCCTTTGACACCTTTATCGCCGATCTCTGCGACACGCAGAATGTTCCGGCGCGTATCTGCCTTGAGCAGTCCTTCTGCCTCTCCGCCGATGTGACGGCGGCCTATGACCCAAACTTCCCCGAGGTGTATGAGAAGCGCAACGCCGCACGGGTGAACTACGGCGTGGGGCTGTGCAAGTACACCGGCGCCCGGGGCAAGTCCGGCGCCTCCGACGCCTCCGCCGAGGTGGTGGCCTATGCCCGCCGGGTCTTCGACGCCGCGGGGGCCATCTGGCAGATGGCGGAGCTGGGGAAGGTGGACGCCGGCGGCGGCGGCACCGTGGCGGTCTACATGGCCAACCGGAATATCGACACCTTAGACGCGGGGGTCCCTGTGCTCAGCATGCACGCCCCCTTTGAGACCGTGGGCAAGCTGGACTGCTATATGACCTACAAGGCTGTGAAGGCGGTCTACCAGAACTAAAAGCGCCCCGATGCGGCTATGCCGTAAGCCCCGGACCTTTTTAAAGGTCCGGGGCTTCTTGTTTCCATGTGAGGTTTTCTGCGGCCCGTCCGCCGCGCTCCCAAGCTGCTAAGTCTTTTTTGCCGCCGCGATCTGCTGATATAGGCATCCCAGGGCGTCGGACAGGGTGCCCACCTGGTCGATCAGCCCCACCTCCACCGCTTTCTCCCCGTAGAGAACGCTGCCCACGTCGGCAGCCATCTCATCGGTTGCGTACATCAGTTGCTGAAAGGTCTCCGCACTGACGCCGCTGTGCCGGGTGACAAAGCTGACGATCCCCTCCTGCACCTTCTGGAAGTAGCGGAAGGTCTGGGGGGCGGCGATGACCGTGCCGGTGGTGCGCACCGGATGGACCACCATGGAGGCGGAGGGGACGATCATGCTCACCTTAGGCGCCACCGCCAGCGGGACGCCAATGGAGTGGCCGCCTCCCAGCACCAGGGAGACTGTGGGCTTTTTCATCCCGGCGATCAGCTCTGCGATGGCGAGACCCGCCTCGATATCGCCGCCCACGGTGTTGAGCAGCAGAAGGATGCCGTCGATCTCCTGGTTTTGCTCCAAGTTGGCCAGCAGGGGCATCACATGCTCATACTTGGTGGTTTTGGTGTTCTCCGGCAGGACGGTGTGGCCCTCGATCTGCCCGATAATGGTCAGGGTGTAGACGGTCCCTTTAGCTGTCCGGCTGACAGCGGCGCCGAAGTCCACCAGCTGGTCCCGCTGGCTGTCGGTATTCTGCTGGGGCGTGGATTCCGTTGTTTTCGTTTCTTCAGACATGACAAGCCCTCCCTTTTTACCATGCAAGAGCGTAGGAAAATGGCCATGGGCCGCCTTTGGCGGCACGGCCGTGACGTTTCCAACCATAGTATGGGGCAAAAGGGAGGGCTTTATACGAAAATGGAAAGGAAGGGCACGCTCACCGAAAGGCCCGCTCACAGGCGTCGGAGAGCTGCTCAAGGGTGCTGCAGCAGAGCATGGTGCAGTGCTGCCGCAGGGCGGTGATGCTGGGGCTTAAGTCCCACTGGCTCTCGCCGATGGGGTTGAGCCAGAGGATCTGCGCCACCTGCCGCTCCACCCTTCCGAGGGCCGCCGCGGCCCCCAGCGGATCCACGGTTTTGCCGTCGCTGACAATCAGCAGCAGCGAGTTGCTGCCCAGCACCGGCGGCTTGTGGTGCATCAGCTCCTGCAGGGCCCCGCACAGGTCGGTGCCCCGGCCCATGAGGCCGCTGCGCTTGACGTGGTCCCGGAAGCGGTCCATATCCGCCATCTGGTGGGGGCTCATCTCCGAGAGTCCCTCCGAGAAGAGAAAGGTGCGCCCGCCCTCGGCGGAGGACTGCATGGCTTGAATGAAGCGCAGGGCAAACTCCGAGAACTGGAGCATGGAGGCGGACACGTCGCACAGCAGAACCAGCCGCCGTTTCTGCCGCGGCCGGCGGCGGTAGCGCAGGCGGAGGAAGGTGCCCCCGGTCCGCAGGCCGTCGCCGATGGTCCGCTTAAAGTCCAGGGTACCGTGGGAGGAGAGCTTTTTCCGCCGCCGGTTCAGCTGCCGGTTGAGCTTGCGGGTCAGCTGGGCGATGAGGTCGATGGCCCGGGGGATGTCCGTCTCCTGGAACCGGGAGATGTCCCGGTGGAGCAGGTCGTCCGCCTCGTTGCGGATGCCGAGGGCCGCATCCTCCAGAAGCAGCTGCTGCTCGATCATGTGGTGGATGTAGCTGCGGTAGAGGGCGGGCATGCGCTTGGTGTTGTCGGTGAAGGTGTCGATATACCGGCGGATCTTCTCCTTGTCCTCCTCGGACATCTGGATGTAGACTTCCTTGAGCTCCTCCCGGACCGGGATGGGCTGGTTGTCGTAGCGGAGATCCTGCTCCGCCTGCTGCAGCTGCTGTTGGCGCAGCTGCTGGGCGTTCCAGGCCTCGATCTCCCGCCGCCGGGCCTCCGCCAGGGAGACGAAGTGGTAGTCGAACTGGGCGGAGAAGGCCGCCTGCTCCTCCAGGTTTTTGGCTAACAGGGCCTGCAGGCCGATCTTTAGCGTCTCCCGGTCCTCAAAGCCGATCTGTTCCATCACCAGGAGGGCGTCATAGACCTCCGCCTCGCCGATGGACAGCCCCTCCCGCCGCAGAGAGCGCAGGAAGGTGAGGAGGTTTTCACTGTAGGAGGCCATTGTCCCGGACCTCCCGGATGTCCTGCTCGTTTTTCAGCACAAAGCCCAGGGTGGCGTCGAGGGTCTTGCCGTCCAGCTCCTTGGCGCCCAGGGCCTCTAAGGCACCGGCCCAGTCGAGGGTCTCAGCGATGGAGGGCTTTTTGATGAGCTGCTCCGCCTCACGCAGCTTCTGCACCGCCTGGGCCACCGCCAGACGCAGATGGTTCTCCAGATTTGGCAGCTTGGCGGAGAGAATGGCCAGCTCCTTCTCTAAGGTGGGGTAGGGGATATAGAGATAGGCGCACCGGCGGCGCAGCGCCTCGGAGAGCGGGCGGGTGTTGTTGCTGGTGAGGACCACAAAGGGCCGGCTGGCGGCGCGGATGGTGCCCAGCTCCGGGATCGTCACCTGCAGCTCCGAGAGAAGCTCCAGCAAAAAGGCCTCAAACTCCTCGTCGGACTTGTCGATCTCGTCGATGAGGAGGACCACACTCTTCTCTGAGCGGATGGATTTGAGCAGGGGACGCTCTAAGAGATACTCCTCGGAGAACAGGGAGGAGAGCTGCTGCTGCTCGGAATCCTTGGCCATCTGGATGGCCAGCAGCTGCTTCTGGTAGTTCCACTCGTAGAGGGCCTTGCTCTCGTCCAGCCCCTCGTAGCACTGCAGGCGCACCAGCTCCCGGTCCAGCGCCTTGGCGAGGACCTTGGCCACCTCCGTCTTGCCCACGCCGGCGGCGCCCTCGATCAAAAGGGGTCGGCCCAGCACTAAGGCCACATAGAGCACTGTCAGCAGCTCGTCCTCGAAGATATAGTTTTGCTCCCGCAGACGGCGCGAGAGCTCCTCTTT
Source organism: uncultured Oscillospiraceae bacterium (assembly GCA_904420145.1). Classification (GTDB taxonomy): domain Bacteria; phylum Bacillota; class Clostridia; order Oscillospirales; family Oscillospiraceae; genus CAJFPI01. The sequence goes on along the minus strand of CAJFUI010000028.1, from coordinate 3,666 downwards.
TTGTATCATGGAAGACCTCCTACTATTGTTTTTACCGCAAACGAGTATAACAGATTTGAATGAAAAATGTAAGTTGTAAAAACAACAGAAGGAAAAAATCTGTGGCCATCCATGCTTCGGGAAGAAGGTTTTGCGGTCAAATGAGTCACCACACCCGCTCCTGCCGCATATAGTAGTCATAGTATGATGGGATAGAGAGGAAAGAAAGGGGTGGGCGTATGCAGTGCAGGATGGTGGACCTGCGGTATAAGGAGGTCATCAACGTCAACGACGGCTGCCGGCTGGGCTATGTGGGGGATGTGGAGATCTGCCTGCCGGAGGGAAAGGTGGTGGCCATCATCGTACCAGGTCCCTGCCGCTTTTTCGGATTGTTCGGCCGGGGGGAGGACTACTACATACCATGGGACTGCATCAAGCAGATCGGGGACGATATCATCCTGATCGATAAGCCCTTCCCGCGCAACGGACCTGCCTGTGAGCGAAACAAGCGCCGGCGAAGATTCTGAGGGACTACGCCGGCATCCAAGAGATCCTGTGATCGGAGAAGGAGAGGCCGGAGGCCACCATCACCGCCCGGGTACTCTGGCCGTTGGAGATGGTGATGGTGACGTTGTAGCCCACAGATCCCAGCAGGGGCGCCTGCCCGGAGCAGACACCGCCTGCGGCCTCTGCGTCCAGGACCACAGGCTCAGTGTCCGGGGCGGAGAAGGTGATCTGATAGGTGTAGCCGGGGGAGAGGTGGCTGGGGGTAAAGGCGTAGAAGAGGCCGCTTCCGTCGTCGGTGAGGCGGAAGGAGAGACCGGAGACAGAGAAGTTCTCCGGCAGGGGTTCTGACAGGCCGACCTGATCCGACGAAGAAGGGGCTTCGCCTCGATCCAGCGCGGTGATGCGGCCAAGGGCGAAGCCTCCGGTCAGCAGGACCAGGGCCAGAAGGGCGGAAACCCACCGGCGGCAGAGGAGGCGGCGCCCTGCTGTCCCGCCGTCATCGGCCGGGGCGTCCGCTTCCGGATCCCGCAAGCCGCACAGAACATCCAAGGAGACGCCCAGCGCCTCAGAGAGGGAGAGGAGCTTGCTTAGGTCCGGCGAGGCCTCTCCGGTCTCCCACTTGCTCACCGCCTGCCGGGAGACGCCCAGCCGCTCCGCCAGTTCTTCCTGGGAGAGGCCGCGCTTTTTCCGCTCTCGGAGCAGCGTTTCCTGAAAGGTCATAAGAAGTCCTCCATTTCCTTGTTTGGCTGCCCCGATTATAGCAAAAGGGACGGTTGCGGACAAGGGCGCCAGGCTGGAAATGCCGCAACCGGCAGTTGCGGCCCTCGCTATTTTGTGTCTGCGGCGCAAAAAGGGGAGAAAATCGCAAGGAACAGAGAGAGGCGCCCGCTCATGCCGAGCAGGCGCCTCTCTGCGTTTTTATAATGGGTATAGGGCCTTACTTCATCAGGCTGCACACAAGGTCGGTGTAGGCAGAGGGGTCCTCCAAGGGCAGCTCCGCGATGAGCAGCGCCTGACAGTAGAGCAGCTCCGCGTACTTCTTGGCCAGCTCCTTGTCCGTCTGCACCGCATTTTTCAGCGCGGTAAAGGCGGGGGAGTCCGGGTTGAGCTCCAGTACCCGCTGGGCCTTCATGCCGGCCATCATCTCGCCGCCGGTGCGCTGGAAATACTTCTCCATCTCCAGGCTCACCGGTCCGTCGGCGGTCATGCAGACGGCGTGGGACTTGAGGATCCGGGAGATACGGGCGTCGGAGATTTTGTCGCCGAGGGTCTCCTTCAAAAAGCTCAAGACCTCCTTGTTCTCCTCAGCCTTCTCCTCAGCGGCCTTCTTCTCCTCCTCGCTCTCAGGCAGGGCGTCCTCGTCGTTGATGCTCTTAAGCTTCTTGCCCTCGTACTCCTGGATGGTCTGGACGCAGAACTCGTCCACGTCCTCGGTGAGGTACAAAATCTCATAGCCCTTGTCGAGGATCCGCTCGGCCTGGGGCAGCTTGCCGAGCTTTCCCGCGTCCTCGCCGGCGGCGTAATAGATAAATTCCTGTTCCTCCGCCATGCGCTCCTGATACTGGGCAAGGCTGGTGAGCTTCTCGTCGTGGGAGGAGCGGAACATCAAAAGGTCCAGCAGCAGGTCCTTGTGGATGCCGTAGTCGGAGACCACGCCGTATTTGATGTTGCGGCCAAAGGCGTTCCAGAACGTCTCGTACTTCTCAGCGTCCTCCTTCTGCAGCCGGCTGAGCTCCGCCTTGATCTTCTTCTCCAAGTTGGTGGAGATCACCTTCAGCTGCCGGGTGTGCTGAAGCAGTTCACGGGAGATGTTCAGACTCACATCCGGGGTGTCCACCACGCCCCTGACAAAGCGGAAGTGCTCCGGCAGCAGATCGGCACACTTGTCCATGATGAGCACGCCGTTGGAGTAGAGCTGGAGGCCCTTCTCATACTCCCGGGTGTAGAAGTCGTAGGGGGTACGGCTGGGGATAAACAGCAGCGCCTTGTAGCTGACCGTACCCTCCGCGTCCACCTTGATGGTGGCAAGGGGCGCCTCAAAGTCGCTGAATTTGTCCTGATAGAAGCGGTCGTACTCCTCCTGGGTCACGTCCTTCTTCGCCCGCTGCCACAGGGGCACCATGGAGTTGAGGGTGGCCTCCTCGGTGTAGGTCTCCCACTCCGGCTTGTAGTCCTCCCCCGCGTCCGCCGGCTTCTCCTTCATCCGCTCTCGCTCCATGTTCATCACAATGGGGTAGCGGATATAGTCGCTGTATTTTTTCACCAGCCGCTCAATGCGGTTTTGGTCCAAATACTGGCTGTACTGCTCCTCCTCGCCATCGGGCTTGATGTGGAGGACGATATCGGTGCCCACGCCCTCCTTCTCGCACTCGTCGATGGTGTAGCCGTCGGCACCGGAGGACGCCCAGCGGTAGGCGGTGTCGCTGCCGCTGGCACGGCTGGTGACGGTGATCTCATCGGCCACCATAAAGGCGGAGTAGAAGCCCACGCCGAACTGGCCGATGATGCTGGTGTCCTCGTCCTCCTGTCCCTTCTCCGCCATCTCCTGCTTGAACTGGAGGGAGCCGCTGCGGGCGATGACGCCTAAGTTGTTCTCCAGCTCCTCCTTCGTCATGCCGATACCGTTGTCGCTGACCGTAAGGGTCCGCGCCTCCTTGTCCACGGCGAGACGGATGTTGAGATCGCTCCGGCTGACGCCCACGCTGTCGTCGGTGAGGGCCTTGTAAGCTAACTTGTCCAGCGCGTCGGAGGCGTTGGAGAGCAGCTCCCGCAGGAAGATCTCCTTGTGGGTGTAGATGGAGTTGATCATCAGGTCCAGAATCCGCTTGGATTCCGCTTTGAACTGTTTCTTTGCCATAAAATGGCCTCCTCATCTATTTTTATTTCAATTGTTTAACAGGTAATTTTAGCACTCAATAATATTGAGTGCTAACTCTATGATAGACCAGTGTGGAGGAAAAAGCAAGGGTATTTACAAAAAAGTTACAAAATCGGCGGGGGGGGGTATTCCGCGCCCCGGGCGCGAGTGACTTTTGTCTCTGAACAAAAGTCACCAAAAGTCAGCTTAGGGCTGTGCCCTAAGAACCCCCCGAGGACTGGGCGGAGACTGACGGCCATCGCGAAATGCACTTGCCTCGCAGCGTGCGGCAGCCCCGGTGGAGCACCGAATTGACAGCTGTT
>CAJFUI010000027.1 GCA_904420145.1 uncultured Oscillospiraceae bacterium | reverse complement strand
TATTGCTGTGCTGCAGCGTGACAGCCGGGCCAAGGGCATTCTGGCAGCTACGCTGGGACTTCTCATCGGCGCCATCGGCACTGATCCCATCACCGGCGCCTCCCGCATGACCTTCGGCATCTCCTTCCTCCGCGGCGGTTTCTCCTCGGTACCTGTTCTGGTGGGTACCTTCGCCGTCAGCGAACTGATGCTGCAGTTTGCCTCCTGCTATGCGGATAAGGTCCGCTATAAGAAGGGACAGGCCAGCGACCGCGTGGTGCTGGAACTGAAAGGCGGCAAAGGTGATAAGTACACTTGGAAGCACTTTAAGGATACCTTTGGCTGCACGATGGTGGGCTCTGTGATAGGTACCTTTGTCGGTATCCTGCCCGGCGCCGGCTCCTCCATCGCCTGCTTCCTCAGCTACGGCGTGGCCCGCAGTGTGGCTAAGGACGGCCGTGACTTCGGTACCGGCGTGCTCAACGGTGTGGCCGCTCCCGAGGCAGGCGACAGCGCCACCTGCGGCGGTTCCATCATCCCCCTGCTGGCCTTCGGCATCCCCGGCAGCGCCACAGCCGCTTTGATCGGCGCCGCGCTGACCATGCAGGGCATCAACCCCGGTCCCACCATGTTTGCGGAGAACCAGGTGACGATCTATGCCTTCTTTATCACCGTGTTCTACGCCAGCATCTTCAACCTCTTCATCAGCCAGCTGCTGATTCCGCTGTACGCCAAGATCAGCCAGATGAAGCCCAAGTACTTAGTGCCTGTGGTTTTTGTCCTTGCTATGCTGGGCTGCTATGCCACGGATAACTCTGCCAGCAATGTCATCACCCTGCTGCTCTTCGGTGCGCTGGGCGTGGTGCTGCGCAAGTTCCGTGTGCCCCTTGGGCCCTTCGTGCTCGGCTATCTGATCGGGCCCTCCACTGAGCGTGCCCTGCGGCAGACCCTGAACATGGGCGGCAACAGCATTGGGGCTTTCTTTGAGCGGCCTATTGCCATCGGCTTCTATGTAGCCACTATCGTGTTCATTGCGATTATTGCGTACACCTTCAAGAAGAACAAGGAATCTTTGGATAAGGGGGCGTATTCTGACGATGAGTAAGCTGAAAAATACGAATATGCGCAATGTGTATCTGAGCTGCTTTGTCATTCTGATCAGCATTGCGGGTATCATCCATACCTACATCGGCGGCGGATGGAGTGCCAGCAGCGGCGAGGCAGCCAAGATGTATCCCCGGGCAGTCTATGCGATCCTGATTCTGGTATCCCTGTTTATTCTGGTGACAGAATTGACTGGGAAAGTGGCCTTTGAGCCCCCGGCCATCACGGATGTGCGGTGGTGGCAGGTTCCGCTGATTCTGGTGACCACTATCGCCTTCTTTGAGTTTGTGCTGTACATCGGCTTGGGCGTTGGCCTGCTACTCTTCCTGTTCGGCATGATCTGGCTGTTTGATGAGGACCCAATCAAGCACTGGAAGATGAACCTGCTGGTAGCTGTCATTGCGTCTGTAGTCCTTTGGGCGGTCTTCCACTACGTGCTGCCCATTATCACCAGAAGCCAGTTCCTCATTTAATTAGGCGGAAGGCAAGCGAAACAGCAGAAAATATGTCCCTCTGAAAGTAAGAGATTGCATGGAAAGGCCCCTGGAGAGTTTGTGCTCTCCGGGGGCCCTTTTTTATATATGCAGATACAGTAAAGGTTCTTCAGATTCTTTTATATCTCTTTTTCGGTCCCAAAATAGACTATGCGGAGTTTCCTTTTACATAGATTCGCCTCTCAAAGCCGCTGTACCCTTAGGGGGAGGCCAGCGGGCAGGCGATCTCCACCAGGGCCTCGATCATGTGGTGGAGGAGCTGGGCCTGGGCAGAGTCCGCAGCCTTATAGTAGACCTCTTTTCCTTCCCGGCGGCTGACAATCAGTCCGGCGGCCTTCAGCTGCCGGAGATGGTGGGAGACTGCTGGACTGCTCATGGACACCATGGAGGAGAGGTTGATGACGCACTCCTCACAGTGGCAGAGGAGCCAGAAGATGCGGATGCGGCTTCCGTCCCCTAACTGTTTGAAGATGTCGGCCACAGTCTGAAAGTTGTCCACGCTGGGGATGCGTTCCAGTCCACGCTCCATTGGCTGGCCGTGGTCGTGGGGCAGCGGTGTGTTTGACATACGATCTCCTCCTGTAGGTGGTATGGCATAGGTGGGGCAGGCGCTATCCGCACGGGTGCGGAAAAAAGGCGCTATGTGATTCTCTCCCGTCAGCTCCTTTACGGCATGGGAAAGGCTCCCCGCGCCAGGGGGAGGCCGGACAGCTGGGCCAGACGATAGAGCCCTGCCATGGCGATGGAGACGATACTCTCCCCGTGGATAAAGTCCGTAGCGCTCCGGTCGAAGAGCATGTTGGCCTGGGCAGGAAATTCCTCGTCCCCCTCCCAGAACAGATAGCGCACCGGGATGCAGGCAAAGGCATCCACCTGATAACCTACATCGGAGCAGGGGACCCTCTGCCCGCCCATAGCCTCCAGTGCATGGGCAAGGGCATCCCTATGGCCGGTGAAGGTGGCAACGAAGGGGTTCAAAATCCCCTGCCGGAAGGCGGATTCAAACACGCTGGTGCCCCGCAGCTGCTGGAAGGGCACCCAGTTGTCCTGAAAGTGGGCCAAGGGAGAGGCGTAGCCAAAGAGGGTATAGATGTTTAAGCGAACCGTGGCGGAGACGGGCTCCGCCGTCTCCAGAGAGCGGATGGCGCCTGTGGCAGCATCCACTGCGAACTTCTCTCCGAAGTGATAGAGAGTCAGATCCCCGCCCTCCCGCCGGAGTCCCGGGATGATGGAGAGCAGCCGCTCCTGGTCCATGGCGCAAAACCGCGCCTGCCACTCCTGGCAGTTCTTTTCATAGTTGGAGATCGATAGCTCCATGGGGCGTCTCCTTTCACAATTACTCCCGGTCAGGGAGCAGGTAATGCTCCAGGCCGGCTTTGATAAAGCCATCGATGGTGCGCTGGATGGTCTTCCAATCGGTGCAGCGGTTGCGGAACAGCAGGCGGTTGACAGCCAGACAGCCGTTCATCTGAAAGGTGAAGATGGCCTCCGCCTCCTGAAAGGTGAGGAGACTGTGGCTCATCAGATAGGTCACATACCGCTCCTTGCAGGTATCTGACAGCTTCTTCAGCAGCTTTTCCGTCACCGACTCATCTAAAAACAGAACATGGTACTGCCCACTGCTGTGGAGCTTGTCGCAGAAGGGGTAGGTGGCGCATTTTCCCGCTGGGCACAGCACATGGTCGATGGTGCAGGTGGTGTCGGAGAGCATCTCTGTAAGGATATCGTCCAGCACATCGTCCAGGTCCAGATAGTGCAGGTAAAAGGTCCCCCGGTTGATCTCCGCCAGCTTGCAGACCTCCGTCACGGTGATGCGGGGGAAGGGCTTGTGCGCCATCAGCTCCAGCAGCGTATCCCGGATGGTCTGGCGGGTATAGCGGGTCCGCCGGTCCAGCTTGCGCGGCTTTTCTGCCTCCGCCATGCAGCTCCCTCCTTTTTCAACAGATGATGCTGTGCTGTTGAGAAACACAACAAAGCAAAAACATTGTGTATTGCAATCTCTCTACTGCACAGTATAATAGAGAAGAAAAGAAAAATCAACAGTATGTATATAAAAAAATATCATGATGAAAAAAGGAGGTCTTGTTATGGGACATGTGATCGCGATGGCGGGCAAGGGCGGGGTGGGGAAGACCACCCTGTGCGGCCTTTTGATTCAGTATCTGTGTGCGAGCGGGAAAAAGCCGGTGCTGGCGGTGGACGCCGACGCCAACTCCAACCTTAATGAGGTGTTGGGGGTGGAGATCGGCCCCACCCTGGGGGAACTGCGGGAGGAGATCGAGCGGGCGGGCGCGGACCCGAAGTATCAGATTCCCTCCGGCGTCACCAAGGCCGACTGGCTGGAGATGCGGATGATGGATGCCGTGACCGAGGGAGACGATTTTGACCTGATGGTGATGGGCCGCTCCCAGGGGCAGGGCTGCTACTGCTTTGTCAACGGACTGGTGCAGACCCAGATTCAAAAGCTCCAGAGCCACTATCCCTACATTGTGGTGGACAACGAGGCGGGCATGGAGCACGTGAGCCGGGGGATTCTCCCAACCATGGAAAAGATGCTGCTGGTCAGCGACTGCTCCCGCCGGGGGGTCCAGGCGGCAGGCCGCATCGCAAAGCTGATGGGGGAGATGAATTTTCACCCGGACACCGTGGGCCTCATTGTGAACCGGGCGCCGGAGGGGGAACTGGATGCCGGAACTCAGGAGGAGATTGAGAAGCAGGGGCTGCACCTTCTCGGCGTGGTCCCCCAGGATGAGACGGTTTACCGCTTTGACTGCGACGGGCGGCCCATGGTGGAGCTGCCCGCAGATTCTCCGGTGCGGAAGGCTCTGGGGGAAATCGTTGCGAAATTAGGAATCTAAAGCTGAAAGGAGTGCAGACAGCATGGATGGATGTCAAGAGGCGAGAAACGCCATCACCATCGAGGAGGTGCCCTGCCCCAGGTGCGGGGAGAGCGTGGAGGTTTTTATCAAGGACGGCTTTTTGGCGGCGGATGCCAAGTGCGACAGCTGCGGCCATGTGATGAGCGCCGGAACCGCCGGCTGAGGGACGAAAAGCAGGACGGGACGCGGCGCGTTCCGTCCTGTGCCCTCCTTTTGCCGCTCCGCCCGGCAAAAAAATATTTGCGAAAGGGGTTGACGGCGGCGGAGAAAGGGAGTATAGTAGGCCTATAATTAAACAATTACTTAATTGTTTGCTTTTGAAATTTTAGAGAGGAGCCCGCTGCGATGAAAAAGACCTACAAGATCGATGTGGACTGCGCCAACTGCGCCAACAAGATGGAGGAGGCCGCCCAGAAGACCGAGGGTGTTAAGAATGCTACCGTGAACTTCATGACGCTGAAGATGATTGTGGAGTTTATGGAGGGTCACGATCCCAAGACAGTGATGGAGGCGGTCCGGGCTAACTGCAAGAAGGTGGAGGACGACTGCGAGGTCTATCTCTGATCTTTTCCAAAGAGGCACCCCGGCATGCGGGGAGGATCCGTGCCGCGGGTGCCCTTTTATGGGAGAACAATTAAATGAATATTTAGTTGTTTGAGCGGCTGCCCAGTGGGGCGTCAATCAATGGGGAGTGTGTATTATGAACAAGAAACAGAGGACCATGCTGGTCCGTATTTTGGCCGCCGCGGCGCTGCTGATTGCCCTGCACTTTTTGCCGGCGACAGGCTGGCTGCGGTTTGGCCTGTATCTGGTGCCCTATCTGGTCATCGGCTACGACATCCTGCTGAAGGCCCTGAAGGGCATCAAAAACCGGCAGGTCTTTGACGAGAACTTTCTCATGGCGGTGGCCACTGTGGGCGCTATCGCCTTGGCCCTTTACGAGGGCAGCGGGGACTATACCGAGGCCATCGCCGTGATGCTCTTCTACCAGATCGGCGAGTGGTTCCAGTCCTACGCCGTGGGCAGGAGCCGCCGGAATATCAGCGAGCTGATGGATATCCGTCCGGACTACGCCAACGTGGAAGCGGACGGGAAGCTCACGCAGGTGGACCCGGATGAGGTGGAGATCGGCACGGTGATCGTCGTCCAGCCCGGGGAGAAGGTGCCTATTGACGGCACGGTGGTGGAGGGGACCTCCTCCCTGAACACCGCCGCCCTCACCGGGGAGAGCCTGCCCCGGGACGTGGGGGTGGGGGACGAGATCATCAGCGGCTGCATCAACATGACCGGCCTTTTAAAGATCCGAACCACCAGGGAGTTCGGCGAGTCCACGGTATCCAAGATCCTGGACCTGGTGGAGAACGCCTCCTCCCGCAAGTCCCGGTCCGAGGCCTTCATCTCCCGCTTTGCCCGGATCTATACCCCTGCTGTCTGCGGCAGTGCCGTGGTGCTGGCCATCCTGCCGCCCTTGGTGCGGCTGGCAGGCATGGGTCTGAGCCCCGACTGGGGCACATGGATTTACCGCGCCCTGACCTTCCTGGTGGCCAGCTGCCCCTGCGCGCTGGTGATCAGCATCCCCCTGAGCTTCTTTGCCGGTATCGGCGGGGCCAGCAACGCCGGCGTACTGGTGAAGGGATCCAACTATTTGGAGACGCTGTCCCAGACGAAGATTGTGGTGTTCGACAAGACGGGCACCCTGACCCAGGGAGTTTTTGCGGTCAACGGCGTCCACCACAGCGAGATGGAGAATGAGAAGCTCCTTGAGTACGCGGCTCTGGCGGAGAGCGCCTCCTCCCACCCCATCAGCAAGAGCCTCCAGAAGGCCTACGGCAAGGAGATCGACCGCAGCCGGGTGACTGATATCCAAGAGATCAGCGGCAGCGGCGTTATGGCCAAGGTGGACGGCCATGAGGTGGCTGCCGGCAACGACAAGCTCATGGACCACCTGCACATCCCCTACATCCCCTGCCGCAGCGTGGGCACCATCATTCACATGGCCATCGACGGGAAGTACGCCGGCCATATCGTCATCTCCGACCTGGTGAAGCCCCACGCCAAGGAGGCGATTGAGACCCTCCGGCGCTCCGGCGTAGCGCAGACCGTTATGCTCACCGGCGACGCCAAGAAGGTGGCCGACCATGTGGCAGAGGAGCTGGGTGTGGACCAGGTGTACAGCGAGCTCCTCCCCGCCGGCAAGGTGGAGAAGGTGGAGGAGCTGCTGAAGAGCAAGCCGGAGCGGGCCAAGCTGGCCTTCGTAGGAGACGGCATCAACGACGCGCCGGTGCTCAGCCGGGCGGACATCGGCATCGCCATGGGGGCCATGGGCTCCGACGCCGCCATTGAGGCCGCCGACGTGGTGCTCATGGACGACGATCCCCTGAAGATCGCTAAGGCCATCCGGATTTCCCGAAAATGCCTCGGCATTGTCTACCAAAATATCGTCTTTGCCATCGGCATTAAGCTGGCCTGTCTGGTGCTGGTGGCACTGGGCTTTGCCAACATGTGGCTGGCCATCTTCGCCGACGTGGGCGTGATGATTTTGGCTGTGCTGAACGCCATCCGCGCCCTGTTTGTGAAGAAGCTGTAAATGGATACGGCGCGGAGAGGAGGGACACCGCAAAGTATTTTGCGGCGTCCCTCCTCTCCGCAGAGCTCCGCGCCGCCCCGTGCCGGCGGCGCGAAGAGATGGAGGCATGATTAGGTAAACTTCCTGTCGTACAGCAGAGCGGCGATGAGGACCACGAAGCAGGAGCCGGCGTTGTGGACTAAGGCCCCGGTGGTGGGGTTGAGCAGCTCCAGCAGGGAGGCGACGATGGCGAAGAAGTTGATGCACATGGATAGGGTGATGCTCGCCTTGATGGTCTTGACCGTGGCGTTGGACAGCCGCTTTAAGTAGGGAATCTTGGAGAGGTCGTCGCTCATAAGGGCGATGTCGGCCGCCTCCACGGCGATGTCGCTGCCCATGGTTCCCATGGCCACCCCCACGTCGGCGGTCTTGAGGGCCGGGGCGTCGTTGATCCCGTCGCCGATCATGCACACCGTCCGTCCCGACTCCCGCAGGGCCTCGATATTGCCCACCTTTTCCTCCGGCAGCAGCTGGGCGCGTACCTCGCTGATGCCCACCTGCTGGGCAAAGTAGTCCGCGGTTTTTTGGTTGTCGCCGGTGAGCAGCACTGTGCGGGTGTGCATGGCGCTCAGGCGGGACACCATGTCCCTGGCCTCCGGCCGCAGCACATCGGACAGGGCGATGACACCGATGCATTTCACTCCGTCCGCCGCCAGGATGGACGCCTTGCCCTCCAAGCGCAGCTTCTCCAGGGCGCTGTGGACGGGAGCGTCGATCTCAACGCTGTTTTCTACCAAGAACTTCTCATTCCCGCACAGCAGGTCCCGCCCGGAGACCCGGGCGGCGACGCCCTTGCCCGCCGTCATGCGGAAGTTCTGAGAGTCCGTCAGCGGCAGCCCCCGCTCCTTCGCCCAGGCCACGATGGCTTTGCCTAAGGGGTGCTCGCTCCGGGCCTCCGCTGAGGCTGTCAAGGTGAGCAATTCCTCTTCCGTCAAATTTTCCTCAAAGGACAGGACGTCGCTGACCTCCAGCCGGCCGTAGGTGAGGGTACCGGTCTTGTCGAAGGCGATGGTGTCCACCTTTCCCATTCTCTCCAGGGCTTCGCCGGACTTGATGATGACGCCGTGCTTGGTGGCCTGGCCAATGGCGGCCATGATCGCCGTTGGCGTGGCAAGCACCAGGGCGCAGGGGCAGAACACCACCAGCACCGTCACGGCGGTGACGATGTTCCGGGTGAACACATAGGCCAGGACCGCAATGAGCAGGGCTACGGGTACCAGCCAGCTGGCTGCCCGGTCGGCGATGCGCTGCATGGGGGCCTGCTTGTTCTCCGCGTCCTGGACCATGCGGATGAGCTTCTGGAGGGAGCTGTCCTCTCCCACCTTGGTGGCGGTGATGTCAATGGAGCCGAAGCGGTTGATGGTGCCGCAGAACACCTCCTCCCCCACCCCTTTGTCCACCGGCAGGGACTCTCCCGTCATAATGGACTGGTCCACCGAGGTCTCGCCGCTGAGGATGGTCCCGTCCACCGGGATGGCCTCCCCGGGGAGGATGCGGAGCATGTCGCCCACTTGGATCTCCTCCGCGGGGATCATCTCCTCCTTCCCGTCCCGGATACGGCGGCCCTGGGCGGGGGCCAGACGGATAAGCTGTTTGAGGCCCTTCTTGGCACGGTTGGTGGTGGCCTCCTCCAGCAGGGCCCCGATAGCCATGATGAAGGCCACCTCGCCGGCGGCGAACAGGTCCCCGATGCCGATGGCGGCAAACATGGCGATGACGATGAGCAGGGCCGAGGAGATCTTGCTGACGCCGGGATTGTGGATGATCCGCCAGACTGCCAGATAGAGCAGTGGGATTCCGCTGATGACCACCGTTGCCCAGGCCGGGTCAATGGGAAGCGTGACGCCCAGCCTGGGCAGAGCCAAGCTGGCCACCAGAAAGACTGCGCCCACCAGCGTCATGGGCCATCCCGCCAAAAAATCATTGATCCGTCGAAGCATGTCCATCCTCCTTTGCAGCTGTGCCTTGACAGAAATGGTTAGTTCCCGTACAATATATAGGATACCAAACACTTTGTTTGGTATTATTGTAAGCAGAGGGAAGAAGAAAAACAACGGATAATCCGGGAGGAGTATTCCCTACGGAACAATCTCCCCAATTTGTACGGAAAGAAGGGGTTGGATGGACAGACGGCAGAAGCGTACCCGGGCGGCGGTCTTCTCCGCCTTCAGCGAGCTGCTCTCAGAGAAGAGCTACAGCCGCGTCACGGTGCAGGAGATCATCGACCGGGCGGATATCGGCCGTACCACCTTCTACGCCCACTTTGAGACCAAGGACGACCTGCTGAAGGCCCTGTGCGGGGAGCTCTTTGACCACATCATCCGCAGCGCCATGGACTGCACCCATACCCACGGGCTCTGCACCGACGGCAGCGTGCCGGAGTCCATCTTCTGCCACCTGCTCCAGCACCTGCAGGAGAACGACTACAATATTTTGGGCCTCCTCTCCGGGGAGAGCAGCGAGATGTTTCTGCGCTATTTTAAGGACAGCCTGAATGGGCTGATCCGTACCCAGTACATCCCCCTGCGCCGTCAGAGAAATACAATGGTTCCCCAGGACTTTCTGGTGAACCACATCTCCGGCAGCTTCGTGGAGATGGTGCTGTGGTGGATCAAGGGGAAGCGGAAGCTGCCGCCGGAGGAGCTGGACCGGTATTTCCGGTCGGTGATCGAGCCGGTGCTATAGGAGGACTGGGAGGAGCGGCTGGCGGTTTTTAGGGGCGGAAAGCGCGGACAGCAGAAATTTCTACAAAAAATAGAAAAGATTTCAAACTTTTGTAACAATTATAGGGGAGTTTATTTAACAACTTTTTCGTAAGCTATACTTGCAAGAGACAAGAGCTTTTTCATCCAAACCTCCTTTCATGAAGGAACCGGGAGGCCGTCCGCCGCGGCCTCCCGGTTCTCTTTTTTTGCAAGTGCGGGGATACGGCGAGGGCTTGACACGCCGCCATCGGCGCGTCAAGCCCTCGGAGAGAGTCCGGCAGGTCCCGCCAGACGACGTAAACGGTTTAGGTGTCGATCTCCCGCAGGCGCTCCACAATGGTGGCCTTGGCCACGGAGCGGTATACCGCCAGAGGTACCAGTACGCCCAGCAGGGCAAACACTGGGGCCACGATCAAAAACGGCGTCAGCGTCAGGCGGTAGGTGAAGAACCAGAACAGGCTCTCCACCGCCGTGAAGGCTACAGGGCCAAGGACCACCGCCAGCATTAGGGAGATGAACACCGCCCCCAGGGCGTAGAACAGCCCCTCGTACACCAGCATGGTCTTCAGCTGCTTTCCCGTCATGCCGATGGACTGGAGCACGGCGAATTCCCGCTTCCGGGCGATGATGCCGGTGAGGATGGCGTTGAAGAAGTTCAGCACCCCCACCAGCCCCACGATGAAGCTCAGGGCGGCGCCCAGCAGCAAAAACATGCTCCGCATGCTCTCAAATTCTCCGGCGTAGAGGGCCTTGCTCTCGTAGTCGAACTGGGGGTTGACATTCTCCGTGTAGTTCCGAAGGAATTCCTCCATGGCGGCGTTGGCCTCGTCGGTGGTGTCAAAGGCGTAGTACATCACATCGGACGTGCCGCTGTCATGGATAAAGGTCTGGTCGTTAAGAATGAACTCGTCCGCGCCGTAGTAGCGGTAAGAGAAGGCGGAGGGCACCGTTACCAGGGCGGCTACCTCATAGTCCACGTCTCGGTATTTCACCGGCTGTGCCACATAGTTGGCCCCGGCGGGCACGTCCTCCACGCTGGCATAGGCGATACCGGTGTCTGGGTCCACGTACTCCACCTCCTCCACGTAACGGACGGTGACGATATCCCCCAGCCGGGCCCAGTGGGAGTCCATGTCCGCGCTGCCGTAGTCGTCCTCGGCGTATACGGCGGCCACGTACCGCCCGCCGTCCTCATAGAGCTTGTCAAGGTCCCCCTCCAGCACCGTCAAGTAATCCAAGGCGAAGCCGCTCATGCCGGAGAGCTGGATCCGGTCGGCCAGCAGGCCCTCCTCGTTCCGCTCAGTCAGGCGGATCAGGTTGTCCATCTCTTCCGGGGTGTAGAAGCGCTCTTTGTTCTGCCGGAACCAGTCCTCGGTGACATACTCCAGGGCCCCGAAGGTCTGGCCGTAGATGGCGCCGCTGTCGGTGATGCCCCCTTGGGCGTTGATGTCGTCGATGACCGGCTGGGGCACGGCCATGTCGGCGGTGAAATCCAAGACGCTGTTCTGGAACTTCCCGGCGTCCGCCACGATGAAGTCGCTGGCGGTGAAGCTGGACACGTACTTGTCCATGTCGAAGCCGTCCGTGAAGTTCACCGTTATGGTCAGCAGCACCACCGCCAAGGAGAGGGAGAGGATGGTTACCACCGTCTTGCTGCGGCTGCGGCTGAGGTTGGCCCAGGCCATGGCGAAGAGGGAAGCGCCCCGCTTGGCCCGGCGGGCCTTGCCCTTGACGCCGCTGCCCTCGGTGTAGCGCACCGCCTCGATGGGGGAGACCTTAGCGGCGGCGCGGCCGGGCTTGCGGCAGGAGAGAAGCACCGTCACCAGAGAGAACACCGCCGAGCCGATAAAGATCACTGGGCTCACGGAGGTCACGGCCACCACGCCGTTCAGCCGGGACACGATCACCGGCGTCAGCTGGCCGCCGATGAGCCAGCCCACAACCAATCCCAAGGGGATTCCCGCCAGGGACAAGGTCAGCGCCTGCTGGCGGATGATCCGTCGGAGCTGACGGGGGGTAGTGCCGATGGTCTTGAGCAGGCCGTAGAACCGGATATCATTGGTGACGGAGATCTGGAACACGTTGTAGATGATGAGATACCCGGTGAAAATGATGAGCAGCAGCATGGCAGCGATAGCGATGACCACAACGGGGTCGATGTTGTCGCTGAGCCGGGCGCCGGTGTAGCCCCAGTTGATGCCGATGTCGATGAAGTTGTCCCCGGCGGTCTCACTCTGGTAACCGTGGTCGGCCAGGATCTGGTTCAGGTCCTGTTCAATGTGCCGGGAGCCGCTCCCCAGCATCACGTCCAAATTCCAGCTGCCGGTCATGCCATTGGTGGAGCTGGCAGGGTCTACACCTACTTCGCTTAAAATAGCGTCTACCCGGCTCTCCGGGATGAGCACATGGCTGGCCACAATGGCCTCGTCCCGCTCCCACCAGCCGGAGAGGGTAAAGGCCTGGGTGGTCTCGTGGCCGTCTACATCGAAGGTGAGGGTGAACTGGGCGCCGATCTCCGGCTGGATGCCCAGCAGCTCCAGCACCGCCGTGTCGGTGGCGGCCTCGTCGGTGCCCTCCTGAGGCAGGGAGCCCTCCACCGGGTCGCAGAAGGACCAGTGGGCGTAGTTTTCGTCGGCGTAGCCCACCTCCACGTGGGACTTGTTGAAGGGCGCCTCGGTAGGCGAGCCGATAAAGCGGCGCAATCCCCACTGGTCGATGAGGGGGTCGTCCTTCAATTCGTTGAACTGCTCCTCCGTCAGGTACTTGAAGCCTCCGTGGGAGAAGCCGCCCACTTGGCGGAAGTTGGCCTGCTGGAAGCCGTCGTTGATGGACATGGCGATGGTGAAGAGGGAGGTGAAGAGCACCGTGGTCAGCGCGATGGCCAGCACGGCGATGAGGTTGCGGGTTTTGGCCGCCTTCATGGACCGCCGGCCTAAGCGGCGGATGACTCTGCCGTTGGATACCTTGATCATGGCCCTCACCTCCGCGTCACGATGCGGCCGTCCTCGATGCGGATGATGCGGTCCGCCATCTGGGCGATCTCCTCGTTGTGGGTGATCATGACAATGGTCTGGCTGAACTTCTGACCGGTGACCTTCAAAAGGCCCATCACGTCTAAGCTGGTGGCGGAGTCGAGATTGCCGGTGGGCTCGTCGGCCAGGAGAATAGCGGGCTTGGCGGAGAGGGCCCGGGCGATGGCCACCCGCTGCTGCTGGCCGCCGGAGAGGTTGTTGGGTAGGTTTTGAAGCTTGCTCGCAAGGCCCAAGGTGTCGATGATCTGGTCCACATAGGCCTTATCCGGTGTCCTGCCGTCCAGCTGGATGGGCAGGACGATGTTCTCATACACGTTCAGCACAGGAACCAGATTGTAGTTTTGAAACACAAAGCCGATTTTCCGCCGGCGGAAGATGGTCAGTTCCTCGTCGCCCATGGCGGAGAGCTCCTTGCCATCCACGGTGACGGTGCCGCTGGTGGGCCGGTCCAGGCCGCCTAACATGTGGAGCAGGGTGGACTTGCCGGAGCCGGAGGTGCCCACCACCGCCACAAACTCCCCCTTCTCCACACTGAGGTTTACCCCGTCTAAGGCCCGGACCTCCGTGTCGCCGGTACCGTAGATTTTCCGCAGATCTTTCGTCTCCAAGATCGTCATATCTGTTTCCTCCAAGAAAAAGTCTGTATTGTCAAAAGGCAATACAGACGCAGCGTGTCGAAAAACCTCCTAAAAAAGGAAGCCTCGCAGAGTTCCTGCGGCCGCAGGAATGAGAATTCAATCTGTCATTTTCGGGGACATGCGCCTCGAAAATGACCCCTCTCGCGAGAGGTTCGCCGACTATTTTGTAAAAAATCGAGGCGAACCTTTCGCGGGGGCTTTCTCAAAAAAGCGGCGAAGCCGCTTTTTCGAGAGCCGAAAGTCTGTATTGCCATGGGGATGTCACCCCTTCTTGACAAGACTGACTTTACCAGAAGAATCTTTCCACATTCTTTCAAGAATCTAACAGTTTGGAAAGATTTTATGGGGCGCCGTCCACGGCGGCGCTGTCCGCCGTCCCCCGGGGGAGGAAGAGAGAGAAGGTGCTGCCCGCTCCCACACGGCTGGACACCTTGATATAGCCCCCCTGCCGCTCGGCGATCTGGCGGCAGAGGTAGAGCCCGATGCCCACCCCCTCCGTACTGCCGGCGGCGGGGGAGCGGTAGAAGCGCTGGAAGATCAGGGACTGCTCCGCCTCCTTGATGCCGGGGCCCGTATCCGTCACATCCAGACGGCAGAAGAGCTCATAGGCGGTGACAGACAGGGAGACGGCTCCCCCGGCCGGGGTGTACTTCACCGCGTTGTCGAGCAGGTTGCACACCGCCTCCTCCGTCCACCTGGGGTCAAAGACCGCACTGACCTCCGTGGGCGCCACGGACAGGGAGATGCCCTTCTCCGCCGCCTTGGGGGAGAGCTGGGCCGCGGCGGACTGGAGCACGTCCATCAGCGGCGCTGCGACCGGGTGCAGGGCCAGCACGCCGGTCTCCAGCCGGGAGGTCTTGACCAAGGCGTCGATCAGGGAGCGGAGCTTCTCCGCCTGCTCCGACAACGCCCCGGTCAGCTCCCGGCCCTCCGGGGAGAGGGGCTGCTCCCGCAGCAGCTCGGCGTACAGCAGGACGTTGGCGATGGGGGTCTTGGTCTGGTGGGAGATGTCCGCGATCAGGGTCTTGATCTTGTCCTTCTCCTCCTGCAGGTTTCGCTCGGACACGGCGGAGGCGGAGAGATAGTCGGAGAGCCGGGACTCCACGGCGGAGAGGAGGCTCTCGTCAAAGGGCTCCTCAAGAAAGCGCCCGGCCACGGCAGCGTCCAGCATCTGCTCCATATGCCGGAGGGTGGCTTTGGTCCGGCGGCGCTCATAGAGCACCGCCCCCAGGGCCAGCAGGACGACGGCCCCGATCAACAGATAACCGATGATCGTCATGTCACTTCACCGCCCAGGTGTAGCCGATGCCGTAGACGGTCTTGAGGAAGCGTGGCTTGGAGGGGTCGTCCTCCAGCTTGTCCCGCAGCCGCTTCACCGTCACCGACAGGGCGTTTTCGTCCACATAGGCCGCCCCGTCGGTCCAGATCCGCTCCACCAGGTCCCCCCGCTTCATAGTGACGCCTCGGTTCTCCACTAAAAGGCGCAGGAGCTTCTGCTCCGTCTTGCTCAGCTCCACGAGCCTGCCGTCCTTTCGAAACTCCATCCGGTCGAAGTCGAAGGAGAAGCCGGCGATCTCCACCACCCGGGGCACGGCGGCGGTGGAGCGGCGGAGCTGGGTGTTGACCCGGGCCCGCAGCACCGCCAGGGAGAAGGGCTTGGTGATATAGTCGTCGGCTCCGGACTCAAGACCCATGACGATGTCCGTCTCCATATCGTTGGCCGTGAGCAAGATCACACTCCCGGTATAGGCGGGGCGGATCTCCCGCAGAAAGTCCAGACCGCTGCCGTCAGGGAGGTTGATGTCCAAGAGGATCAGCGCAAAGGCGCGCTGGGAGAGGGCCGCCCGCCCCTCCTGCAGGCTGCGGCAGAGGGTGATCTCCACCTCCGTCCCCTGCAGCGCCAAGCGGACGCCCTGTCCGAGGGCGGCGTCGTCCTCAATGATCAGCAGATGCTGCATGTTCGTTCTCTCCTTTCCTTGACAGGGGGAAGCAGACCACCAGCTCAAAGCGACCGGCCTGTACCCGTGCCTCCATGGTGCCGCCGCAGCGCTCGGCGATCTCCCGCATGCCGGCGAGGCCGAAGCCGTGGGCGGATTTATCCGCCTTGGTGGTGGAGAGGTCGGGGCGGACCGCCTGCCCCACCGCGTTCTCTAAGCGGAGCATAAACAGCTCCTTTTCCGCCCGGCAGCGGACGATGATACGTTTGTCGGCGCTCTGCCGCGCTGCCTCCATGGCGTTGTCCAGGGCATTGCCAAGGAGGGCGCACAAGTCCGTGTCCGCCACAGGCAGCTCCTTTGGCAGGGAGACGGCAAAGTCCCCTGTCAGTCCCTCCCGGGCCATCTCCTCCGCCTTGGCGGCGAGGACCACATTGGCCGTCTCGTTTTCACACAGCCGCATGGTTCCCCGGAGGGCTGGGGAACCGGCTATCTGGTCCAGATAGCCCAGCGCCCCTTGGGCGTCCCCACCCTCCAATAGGCCGCGGACCACCGTCAGGTGGTTGCGCAGGTCGTGGCGCAGGGTGCGCACCTGCCTCTCCTGCTGCTGTAGGTTCTGATAGTAGACCTCCCGCAGGCCAGTCAGCCGGCTGGCCTCCTCTAAGCGCTGGTGGCCGGCGAGAATGGTCATGGCGAACAGCAGCGCAAGAGAGGTGAGGAAGGCGAAGGGCAGCACCACCAGCCCCTGATTTTTTGCCAAGGCGTCCACAAGGGCGGAGCTGTGGTGCTCATAGGTCAGCAGCACCACGGCGATCAGGGCGCACAGCGGCATGGCCGAAAGCCCCAGCACCAGCTTCCACAGCTGCCGGGACAGCTGCACCTCCTCCCTAGGCAGGCGGCGGCGCAGCAGCAGATAGGCGGCGCCGAAGACCGCGGGGCGGGCCAGCCGGGTCAGCACGTCGTAGATCGCGTAGTGGTCAATCCGCTGGATATAGGTGTCCAAAAAGGCGCAGGCGGACATGATGAGGCAGAAGGAGATGACGCACACCGCCAGCCGCCCCACATAGTCCCCTTGGGTGCAAAGGAGGAACAGGGTAAAAAACACCGGCAGGGTGTAGAGCATGTTGGGGTCCCCCACCCAGATGACCATACCACTGGTGCCCATGAGGAGCAGGAAGAGCACTGCCTTTCCCACCCGCCCCCGCCGGGTGCGGACAAAGGGAGCGCACAGCCGGAAGAGAAAAAAGCCGTTGGCGGCCAAGGACAGAAAATAGCTCCCATAGAGAAGGAACTGCCAAAGTAGATGTCCCATCCTCACTCCCCCAATTCCGCCCTCGTCAGGGCCAGCAGGGCCGCAGACTGGCAGGACCGGCTGACGCTGAGACGCTCCCCGTTGATCAGCACCGCCTCGCCCCCCTCCAAGCGGTCCACGGCGCCGGCGCGGACCAGGTAGCGCTGGTGGATGCGGACAAAGTCCTCCCCCAGTTCCGCGGCCACCGTATCCAACTTGCCGTAGAAGGTGTAGGTACGCTCCGGTGTGACGCAGCGTACCTGCCGCCGGTCGGAGACGAAGT
Organism: uncultured Oscillospiraceae bacterium; assembly: GCA_904420145.1. Lineage (GTDB taxonomy): Bacteria > Bacillota > Clostridia > Oscillospirales > Oscillospiraceae > CAJFPI01. Next base: position 43,044 of record CAJFUI010000027.1, on the reverse strand, counting down.
ACAGGATGTGGGACACGGGGACGCGGTAGTGGGTGTCCCCGCTGCGGCAGATGTAGGTCCGATCCAGCTCCCGGTACAGCGCCCCCTGGGCCCGTTCCAGCACCTCGGTGAGCTGTTCAGCCTTGGGCGGCTTGAGGAGATAGCCGAGGGCCCCCACGCTGTAGCCGTCGAAGACGTGGTCGGCGTAGCCGGTGACGAACACCAGCTGGAGCCCTCCGTCCATTTTGGAGCCGCCGGGCGGTCTCCATGCCGTTGATTTCCCCCATCTCCATGTCCAAAAAGACCAGGTCCAGCTCCCCGGCGTGGCGCTCCAGCCAGCCAAGGAGCCCCTCACCGGAGGAAAAAGCAAAAAAGCGCGCCTGGGTCCGCCGCTGCTCCACAGCCCGCTCAAGGGCGGCCTGCAGGGCGATGCGGGCGTCGGCGTTGTCGTCGCAGATGCCAATGCGCAGCATCCTTCCTCACCTCACATAATAGGAAAGCACTCTGCCGCCCTAAGCGGCAGCGGGGCGCCCCGTGGCCCCGAGGTTCACCGCACCATTCTACCATAAGGAGGGCTATCTGCCAAACCAAACTTGACAAAAAAGCCGCCGTTTATGACAGCAGACCGCCGTACCCTGCAAAACTTGACAGCTCCGCCGCCGCAGATGACAACAGCGTTTGCGGCGGCGTTTTTTCGGCGTTACCATGGTCTTGACAAAAGGAGGTAACCCCATATGACAAAGGAAACTGCCCTCTCCCGCGCCAAGATTTGGCACATTCTCACCACCCCGCCGGCGATAGCGGCGGAGGGGCCGCGGGTAAAGACCAATTTGGACACCAATCTTCTCAAGCTCATCGCCATTGTCTCCATGCTCATCGACCACATCGGCGGCGCCTTTTTCCCGGAGGCGGGGGCGTTCCGCTGGATCGGCCGGCTGGCCTTCCCGCTGTTTTGCTACTGCATGACCGTGGGGCTGCTGTACACCCGGGATGTAAAGCGGTATCTCCTGCGGCTGGGCGTCTTCGCCGTTGTGAGCCAGCCCTTCTATATACTGGCCTTCCACCCGGCGGACCAGTTCGCGGCCAATCTCACCAACTGGAACATCTTCTTCACGCTGTTTCTCAGCCTCCTGGCCATGGCGGGGCTGAAGGAGCGGAAGTGGTGGCTGTTTTTCCTCGCCCTCTTCGTGGTGAGCTGGTGGAACTTCGACTACTCCGGCACGGGCATCCAGCTGATGCTGATCTTCTACCTCTGCCGGAACCGCCCCGGCATCGGCGGGGCGCTGTACATCCTCAGCTACCTGCCCGCCCTGTGGAACGGCTGGCCGGAGGACCCGCTGTGCCTGACGGTGGGCGGGCTGTGCGTCGACTGGTCCATCTTCGCCGCCCTCGCCGCCCCCCTGATCTTCCTGCGGACCAACTCTCGGCTGAAAATCAACAAGTGGTTCTTCTACGCCTTCTACCCTGTCCATTTAGCGGCGATCGCCCTATTGCAGAACATCCTGTGAGAAAGAGAGGAAATGTTTTTATGTTAACTGTGAAAGACCTGCACAAGTCCTATCAGGTGGGCAAGACCACCTACGAGGTCCTCAAGGGGGTCTCGCTGTCCGTGGAGACCGGGGAGTTTGTGGCCGTCATGGGCCCCTCCGGCTCGGGAAAGACCACCCTGCTCAACTGCATCTCCTGCTACATCCCCGCCGACGCCGGCAGCATCCGCCTGGGGGAGGACGAGTTGGCAGAGCTGGACGAGGACGAGCTGGCGAAGGTGCGCAACCAGAAGTTGGGCTTCGTCTTTCAGGACTTTCTGCTGCTGGACGGTCTGACTGTGCGGCAGAATATCCTCCTGCCGGCCATCATCGGCGGCACAATCTCGCCCATGACGGAGGAGCGGGCGGACCAGCTGTGCGAGGTGTTCGGCATATCCGCCATCCGAGAGAAGTACCCGGCGGAGATCTCCGGCGGGGAGAAGCAGCGCACCGCCGTGGCCAGGGCCATGATCAACCGCCCCCTGCTGATTTTAGCCGACGAGTCCACGGGGAACCTCGACTCCAAGTCCTCCCTGGCGGTGATCAACTCCTTTCAGCAGGCCCGGGATCTGCTGGGCGCCACCATCTGTATGGTGACCCACGACTCCTTCGCCGCCTCCTTCTGCAACCGGGTGGTGATCCTCCGGGACGGGGTGGTGTGGCGGACCATGGACCGGGGGGAGCAGGAGCGCATGGCCTTTCAGGATCAGCTGTTGGACGCCATCCGCGAGATGAGCAAGGGGTGAGACCATGAGACAGTTTTCCCAAGTGTACGCGGCGCTGCGCCGCAAGAATAAGGGGCAGTACGCCCTCCTGGCGCTGTGCAGCTTCTTCTCCGTGCTGCTGATTACCGCCTACGTGTGCATGATGCGCGCCCCCACCATCCTCTCCGTCCTCCCCGAGGGGGGCGACAGCCGCAAGCAGGTGATGATGGTCTTTGTGCTGGCGGTGATCGGCTGCGCCGTGTTCACCACCTACGCCGCCGCCCTGTTCTTCCGGCAGAAGTCCCGGGAGACCGGCGTCTTCTTAGCCCTCGGCGCCTCGAGGGGGCAGCTGCGGCGGGAGATGAACAAGGAGCTGACGGTGATCGCCCTCCTCTCCTGCGCCGCGGGGGCGGCGCTGGGCGGCCCGCTGGCCTACGGGGTGTGGCAGCTGTTCCGGCTGTTTTTGGTGGACTCCCAGGAGATGGTCCTCTCCTTCGATCCACAGTCCTACCTCCTGTCCCTGGCCTTCGCCGCCTATGTGGTGGTGATGCTGTTTGTCCTCGGCAGCCGCTCCATCCGCCGCACCAACATCATCGACATCGTCCAGGAGTCCCACAAGTCCGAGCCCATCCGGGAGGTGAAGGGGTGGTACGGCACCGTGGGCATCGTGCTGGTGGTCATCGGCGCCGTAGGGGGGTATCTCATGCCCACGTTCTTCGTCCGGGTGCTCCACTGGTACGCCCCCTCTGGGGTGACCGCCATCTTCTATCTGCCGGCCCTCATCGGCCTGTATATGATCCTGCTCCACACGGTGGTCAACGGCTGGCGGAAGGGGCGGCAGTATAGGGACATCATCGCCACGTCACAGATGCGCTTTCAGGGCCGCCAGACCGTGCGGAACATGCTGGTGATGACCCTGCTGATCGCCGGGGCCTACTTCGCCAGCTTCTACGCCCCCATGCTCTCCACCAGCTCCGCCTACAGCTTTGACAGCCGCCCGGTGGACTTCGAGTACCACTATCGAAACGATCAAAACTGGCCGCAGCGGGAGGAGGTGGAGGCGCTGTCGGCGGAGTACGGCGTGGACATCACCTTCTGGGCCCAGGAGGGGGCCGCTGTCCTCGGCACCGACGGCACCGTCTCCGTCGAGCAGGACAACGGGGCCATGGGCGCCACCTACACCGTGGAGTACCGGGAGATTGCAAGCGGCGCTACCTTCTTCTCCGAGAGCGGGTGGAACGCCCTCACCGGGCAGAACGTCGAGATCGCCGACGGCACCTGCGCCAATGTGCTGGACGACGAGGGGGGCAGCGACTACCTCTCCGGCGGCGACGTGACCCTCATCACCAACATGGTCACCCGGGAGTCCCTCCCCGTCACGCCGGCGGAGCCCCTGCGCTTTACCATGCTGCTGGGCTGCTACGTGCTCTCCGATGCCGACTACGCCGCCATCACCGCGGGGCTCACCGACTGCTGGCAGGAGACCTACGTGTTCTTCAACGTCTCGGATGTGGAGAGCAGCTATCCCTTTGCCGACGCGCTGTTCAATGAGATTGTGGACCGCTCAGGGCCGGAGATCGAGGTGTTCGACGCATGGGATATGGTGGAGCGGGAGCTGGAAATCGCGGAGAAGGGCAGCTACGACTACGACAGCAAGGAGTATCTAACAGCTAACAGACTGGCCGTCATCGACTATGACCAGCGGGACTCCACAGAGTTTCGCAACTACTGGCTGTACATGCCCCAGTTCCGGGTGCTGGACCAGAACGACTTTGTCACCACCATGGCGGTGTTTTTGATGCTGTTCATCTTCATCGCGCTGATCTGCTTTGCGGCGGTAATCGTCATCTCCTTCACCCGGTGCATGACCATCGCCCTGACCAACGCCCGGGTATTTGAGGACCTGCGGCGCCTCGGTGCCCCCAACGCCTACCTGTTCCACTCCGTCCGGGGACAGGTGTGCCGGGTGTTTCTGGTCCCGGCCATCGTGGGTACCGCAGCGATCTCCGCCTTCTACCTCATGATTATGTACTTCAACGACAACCGCTTTACCCCGGGCGAGTTTGCCGGCATGGGTACCTGTGCGGCGGTGATCGCTTTGTGCTCCCTACTGCTCTACGCCGTCTACCGCGCCACACTCCGTCAGGTTTGTGCCGTGCTCCGTGTCCGGCGGCAGCGGGGCTAAAAAAATACCTGTCATTTCGCGCCGATTGCGACGGAAGAAAAGAGCGCCCCCTTCACAGCTGGGAAGGGGGCGCTCCTCCGTCTGTCAGAGAAACGATGAAAAAGAGGGGGCGTCAGGAGGCTGCCGACCCCATCTGTTCCGGGGCTCTGGACAGCGGGGAAGAGGGGGCTGTACTCAGGAGCGTATGGGGAGCAGAGGCAGGCGGCTCTGGAGCTGGGAGAGGAGCTCGTTGGTCAGCGTGCCGCAGGATACGGCCAGGTCCACGGCGGAGAGCGCCTCCGCCCCGTCACAGCCGATGAGGGTGGCTACATCCCCGGCGGCAGCCTCCGGCACGTCCGTCACGTCCACAAAGAGCTGATCCATGCACATGCGGCCCACCATGGGGCAGCTGCGGCCGTGGAGCAGCACCCGCCCGCCCCGCTGGGGCAGCTCCCGGGGGAGACCGTCCCCATAGCCGATGGTGAGGAGGGCCAGCCGCGTCTCCCGCTGGGCGCGGAAGGCGAGGCCGTAGCCAGCGGCCTCCCCGCCGCGGAGGGTCCGGATGGAGGCCACGCGGCAGCGCAGGGACAGCACAGGGCGCACCGCCGGGCAGGACAGGGTAGGGCTGCGGTCGCTGAGAACACCGTAGAGGAGGATGCCGGCCCGGGCGTAGCGGCAGGGCTGGGGCGGCAGGTTCAAAAGGCCGTAGCTGGACTGGATGTGGAGGGCGCCCGGGTCATAGCCGGCGGCCCGGACGGCCTCCGCCGCGCCGTAGAAGGCCCTTAGCTGGCGCTGGGTGTAGGCGGCGTCGCCCTCCGAGAGGCTGTCCGACACGCACAGATGGGAGAACATCCCGTCCACAGCGATGCCCTTTTCCTGAAACAGGGAGAGAACCCCCTCCTGGTCCTCCGCCGGGATGCCTAAGCGGTGCATGCCGGTGTCCAGGGCCAGGTGGACGTGGACGCCGCAGCCCTGGGCGGCCAGGGCGCGGCCGTGGGACAGGTCCGCCACCGCCTGGGTCAGCCGCCACCGCCGCAGCAGGGGGGCGTTCTCCGGCGGGGTATAGCCGAGAATCAAAATCAGCCCCCGGATCCCCGCCTTCCGCAGGGCGACAGCCTCCGACAGGCAGGCCACGGCGAAGGCGCGGACGCCCTTTTTCCGGAGACAGCGGGCAACCTGCACCGCGCCGTGGCCGTAGGCGTCCGCCTTCACCACGGCCATCAGCTCCTGTCCCGGGGCGAGACCCTCTGTGAGAAGGGCAGCGTTGTGCGCCAGGGCGGCAAGGTCGATCTCCCGCCAGGCCCGGGCCTTGGGACTGATGGGCAGGGGGCGCAGCCGCAGCAGTACAAGGGAGAGGAGGCTGCTCAGGAGCAGCACGGCGAAAAAGTGGCCAAGGCTGTTTGCCACAAAAAGCCCCTCTAAGCCGGTTAGCTCCGCCGCCCCCCGGACCAGGACGATGCACCAGGGGTGGAGCAGATAGAGAAGCAGGGACAAATCCCGCAGCGCCTTCTGCCGCCCTCCGTTGACCCGGAGCAGCAGGGAAAACAGCAGCACCATCACCAGCGGCAGCAGCAGATACATGCTGTCGTGGCGCTGGAGGGAGAAGCGGCGGAGGCAGAGGGCCTCTGCGGCCATAAGGGACAGGGAGAGGGGGAGCAGAAGGGATAGCAGCCGCCGGGAGAGGCGGCCGGTGAGCTGTGCGGCATAGCCCCCCAGCAGAAGAAACAGCGGCGCGTAGAAGAGGCCGTTTCGGGTGTAGGAAAACAGGTGGAAGAAGCCCTCGTAAAACGCTTTGAGCAGAGGAAGACGGCTAAACAGGCCGTAGTAGCTGTCGCCCCCAAGGCCAATTAGATAGAGCGCTGCCGCTAAAGCAAGGGCGGTGCGGCGGTCCATGGCATAGAGCCGCCGGGCGATGGGGACGCCAAGGAGGAGGGCGGGAAAGTACCAGAGGTGGTAGAAGGTGCCGTCTGTCACCACCCGGCGGAGGAAGTCCAGGGACAGCTGGCCGGCGTAGCAGTTGAGGGGGAGGTAGACCAGAATGGCCGCGGCGTAGAGGAGGGCCGTCTTTTTTAGAAAAGAGGCGGCAGAGCGGTAATCGTCTTTGGCGAGAAAATAGCCGCTGACCATGAAGAAAAAGGGGACGGCCACCCGAGAGAGGACCCGGGTGAGGAGAAAGTCCCCCAAGGCGGTATAGGAGGACAGGGGAGAGGTGTGGATCATGACCACCAGTACCGCCGACAGAAGGCGGAAGCGGTCGAGGGCGGGGCAGCGGCGGCTCACGGCTGACACCCCCAGAGGGTGACGATAAAGCCCCCGGCGTTGTCCCCGGAGATCTGGCAGCAGCCGTCAGGGAGGGTGAGGGCCATCTCCTCCCCTGTGGAGGGGACGTAGAAGACCTCCGCCGTCTGTCCCCCCGGCAGGGCACACCGCTGCCGGCCCTGCCGGAGGAAGGCGGCGTACTCCTCCATGCAGAGGTCGTTGGCCTCCATCAGAAGGGAGTGGGGCACCCCCACGTAGCGAAAGTGCCAGGGCTCCGCCGCGATGCCGGTGAGATTCTCCTTTTCCCGCCGGTAGCGCTGGACGAAGCCGTACTGGGCCGCCATGCGGCGGAAGGCGCCGCAGACGCCGTCGTCGGGGAAGTCGGGGCGGATAAAGTCGATCTCCTCGGCGGCCCTGCCGAGGTCCACGGCCAGGCCGCTCTGGTGCTCGCTGCAGCCGGGGAGGGCCACATATGCGCTGGTAAAGGCCTCCCCCTCGGCGGCGAGGGTGTCGTCATAGATGGCCTGTTGCTCCGCCTGAGAGCGGTAGCCGGAGACCAGGACGATCTCCCGCACTCCGCCCACCCGTTGGATGCAGGCGGTAAGGAGCTCTGCGGCCCGCCGGTCTAAGAGCACCTCCGGGTAGCGGCAGTCGGCGGCCACCAGCTGGGCAGGGGTGCGGTCTCGGAGGGGGTGGGCGCGGTTGACCAGCAGCAGGGGGCCCTGAAAGACCTGCTCACGGCGGCAGATGACGGTTCTCATGCCTCCACCCCCAGCTCCATCAGGCGGCTGACCAGCGCGGAGAAGGACAGCCCGGCCCGCTCCATCATGGTGGGATAGCGGCTGTGGGAGGTGAAGCCCGGGATGGTGTTCACCTCGTTGAAGACGATCTCCCCCGCCGGCGTCAGAAACAGGTCCACCCGGGCGAAGACGCGGCAGTCCAGGGCGCGGTAGATTTTTTGAGCGGCCTCTTGAATCTCCGCCGCCTTCTCCGGCGGGATGCGGGCCGGGCAGTGGATGCGGGAGGTCTTGAGGGTGTACTTCTCCTCGTAGTTGAAAAAGCCGTGAGAGAGCTCGATCTCGTCCACCGCGCCCACTGTCAGCGCCTCGTTTCCCAGCACGGCGCAGCCCACCTCAAAGCCGGGGATGGTCTCCTCTAAGAGGATCTCCCGGTCGTGGCGGAAGGCCTCGGCCACGGCGGCGGGCAGGTCCTCCGGCCCCTCCACTTTAGTAATGCCAAAGGAGGAGCCGGCGCGGACGGGCTTGACAAACACCGGGTAGCCCAGCGCCTCCGCCGCGGCGGCGATCTGCTCGAAGGCGGCGTCCCGACGGAATACGGCGCTTTGGGGCACCCGCACCCCGGTAAGGGCGGCAAGCTTGTGGGCGCGGTCCTTGTCCATGCACAGGGCGCTGGAGAGGGCGCCGCAGCCGATGATGGGCGCGCCGATCAGCTCCAGGAGGCCCTGTACCGTGCCGTCCTCCCCGTTTTTGCCGTGAAGGATGGGAAAGGCCGCGTCAAAGGGCAGGGACTCCTTGGAGCCGTCCAGCAACAGCAGCCGCCGCTCCTCCCGGTCCAGGGACAACGCGCAGGGGGCGCAGGAGGGGTGGCGGAGCCATTCCCCGCTCTCGATCAGGGACAGAGGCCCGTCGTAGCGGAGCCAGCGGCCTGCCTTGGTGATGCCCACAAGGAGGGGCGCATACCGGCTGGGGTCCATGTGGCTGACAATGGCGTGGGCGGACTGGAGGGACACCTCATACTCCGTGGAGCAGCCGCCAAAGAGCACTAAAATCGTCTTTTGCATAGAAACCTCCTAAAAAAGCGGAAGACCGCCTTGCTTTGCTGAGACTATCGTAGCAAAGCAGGGCGGTTTTTGCTTTCGCTTTTCCATGCGGAGTTCCTGCAGATTTCCTGCGAAAATCTTGCGATTTTCTTACGGCCGCAGAGGGAGGCGGAGGGTAAAGGTGATGGAGTTGTCGGCGCTCTCGGCACGGATGGTGCCGCCGTGGAGCTCCACGATCTCCTTGGCTATGGCCAAGCCAAGGCCCGCGCCGCCCGTGTGGGTGGCGCGGGAGCTGTCCAAGCGGAAGAACTGCTCAAAGAGGCGGGAGAGCTTCTCCGGCGGAATGGTCTTGCCGGCGTTGGTAAAGCGCAGGACGACAAAACCGCCGTCGGTCCGGCCGGAGATGCGGACGGTGCTGTCCGGGAAGCTGTAGTAGCAGGCGTTGCGCAGCAGATTGTCAAACACCCGGGAGAGCTTCTCCCCGTCGCAGAGGAAGGGGAGCTGAGGCGGCAGCTCCACGGCGCAGAGGAGGTTCTTCTCCGCCAGCATGGGCTGAAACTCGCTGACCACCTGCTGGATCAGCCGGGTGAGGTCCACCGTCTCCTTCTCTAACTCGATATGGGAGAGGTTGAAGCGGGTGATGTCAAAGAACTCGTTGATGAGATCCTCCAGCCGCTCCGCCTTCTCAAGGGCGATGCCGGTGTACCGCCCCCGCAGCTCCGGCGACAGCTGGGGCTCGTCCCGCAGGAGGGTCAGATAGCCGATGACGCTGGTGAGGGGGGTCTTCAGGTCGTGGGCCAAGTAGACCACCAAGTCGTTTTTCCGCTGCTCCGCGTCCTTGGCGGCCCGGGCGTCCCGGAGGGCCTGCTCCCGGGCGGCGTTGAGCTGGCTCTCCACATCCGACAGGGCGGCGGGCAGGGAGATAGGCTCCTCCGTGGGCCGGGCCAGCTTCGCCGCGGCGGCGGTCAGCTCCTCCAGCTGCTCCGTGGGCCGGGCGATAAAGAAGTAGCTGATAGCCACCCAGCCGGCCAGTACGACAACAGCGAACACAAAGACGACGTAGTCCCGTACCCAGTTTAAAAAGAGATAGAGGGGGGTGACCCTCTGCCAAGTGATGCTGCTGCACACCCAGTATCCCAAAAAGGCCAGCAGAATCACCACCGTGACCCAGGCCATCAGGGCCAGAAGGTAGATCCCCCAGCTGCGCAGGGCCCGGCGGCGCCCCGCCTCCGACAGGGCGGGGGATCGGCTTGTGTTCCGTTTACTCAATGGTATACCCCACCCCCCAGACAGTCTTGATGAATTTAGACCTGCGGCTTGGCTCGTGCATCTTCTCCCGCAGACGGGCGATGTGGCTCATCACCGTGTTGTTGCTGTCCATGTACTTCTCCCCCCAGACCTGCTCGAACAGCTCCTCACTGGAGACCACGTTCCCCCGCCGCTCACAGAGGTACCAGAGAATGGCAAACTCCAGGGGCGTCAGGGGGAGCTCCTCCCCGAAGAGGACGCACTTGTGGGTGGCCTTGGAGATCTGCAGGCCCCGAAAGTCGTACTCCGCCACTTCCTTTGCGCCGCTCTCGGCGGTGTTGTACCGGGTGTAGCGGCGCAGCTGGGTCTTCACCCGGGCCACCAGCTCCAGGGGGTTGAAGGGCTTGGTGATGTAGTCGTCCGCTCCGAGGGTCAGCCCCGTGATCTTGTCCATGTCCTCCACCTTGGCGGTGAGCATGATGATGGGGAAGAGGTGGCGCTCCCGGATGCGCTGGCAGAGGGTGAAGCCGCTCATATCCGGCAGCATCACGTCCAAAATGGCCAGATCCAAATGGGTGCGGTCCACACAGGCGAGGGCGTCGGCGGCGGTGCCAAACTTGTGGACGGTGTAGCCCTCGTTTTTCAGGTAGACCTCCACCAGGTCCGCGATGGCGGCCTCGTCGTCTACCACTAAGATTTCCTCGCTCATAGCAAAACCTCTCTCAAAAAAGCGGGCCGCGGCGGCGCAGAGGGAGCCGCGGCCCGTCTGAAGGGTATTGTACCATGAAATGGCGGGAAAGGGAAGACGGCCGGTGCGGTTGAAAAAAAGAAACTCAAAGGTTATAATGGGCAACACAATTATGAAAAATAGGAGAGAGCAAGATGAACTACACCGTCATAGATCAGCGGACATGGAAGCGCAGGGAGCATTTTGCACATTATCTCACAGAGGTACCCTGCACCTACAGCATGACAGTTAAGCTGGACATTACCGCCATAAGGGAGGGCGGACACAAGCTGTACCCCGCCATGCTGTATCTGCTGACAAAAACGGTCAACCGGCACGAGCCCTTCCGGATGGCCCTGCGGGAAAATGACCAGCTGGTGTGCTATGACAGCATGGAGCCCTGCTACACCATTTTTCACCAAGCAAGTGAGACCTTCTCCAATATCTGGACAGCATATACAGAGGATTATGACCTGTTCTGCCGCCGTTATGAGGAGGATAAAAGACAGTATGGAGATGCGGAGGGGTTTCTGACAAAGCCTAATCTGCCGGAGAACAGCTTTACCGTCTCGATGATGCCGTGGACCTCCTTTGAGTCCTTTCAGGTAAACACTCCCCATTTCCGCTATCTGATTCCCATTTTTACCATGGGAAGGTACTGGGAGGAGGGTGGTCGGTGGCACCTGCCCCTGTCGATGCAGGTGCACCACGCTGTCTGTGACGGATTCCACGCCTGCCGCTTCTTGGATGACCTGCAGGAGAGTGTCCGGGGACTGTAGCGTTTCCCCGGACACACGGCGCTTGGATGCAGAACAAAAAGCATGGCGCTCACCGATCGGTGAGCGCCATGCTTTTTGTGATCAGGCGGTGCAGCGGCTGATGGGACAGACCCCGCTCATGATGGAGTGGACTGCGGCGGCAGCGCCAGCAGGCCCTTGCCCCGGCGCAGGTAGTAGACAAAGCCGGCCAGATCCGCCAAAAACCAGCCGATGGGCACCGACCACCAAATCCCGGCCACACCGAAGGCCGGCAGGGCGGAGAGGGCGTAGGCCAGGGCCACCCGGGTGCCGAGGGAGACGACGGTGAGCACCACGCTCATCCCCGGCTTCCCGATGGCCCGGTACAGCCCGTAGAGCAAAAACAGGCAGCCGATTCCGCAGTAGAAGGCCCCCTCGATGCGCAGGTAGCGGACGCCTTCGGCGATGATGGCGGCCTCCCCCGCCTCCACAAACAGCGCCATGAGCTGCCGGGCGAAGATCCACACCAGGGCGGACACGGCCAGGGAGAACAGCACAGAGGTGAGCACCGCCCCCCGCAGTCCTCTCCGGATGCGCTCCGGCTGTTTGGCCCCGTAGTTTTGGGCGATGAAGGTGGAGAAGGCGTTGCCGAAGTCCTGTACGGGCATGTAGGCAAAAGCGTCAATCTTCACCGCTGCGGCGAAGGCCGCCATCACCGTGTCGCCGAAGCTGTTGACCAGCCCCTGCACCATCAGGATGCCCAGGTTCATCACCGACTGCTGGATGCAGGTGAGCAAGGAGAAGCTGGCGATCTCCCGAATCCTGTCCCAGCGGACCCAGACGTCCCCCCGACGGGGCCGGAGCAGAGGGCAGCGGATCAGGGCGAAGATACCTAAGCCCACGCCGGAGACGTACTGGGAGATCACCGTGGCCTCTGCGGCGCCGGCCACCCCCCGCTTTAGCCCGATCACAAACCACAGGTCCAGGGCGATATTCAAAACGGCGGACACCGCCAAAAAAATCAGCGGCGTCACAGAGTCCCCGATGGCCCGCAGATAGCAGGCGAAGTAGTTGTAGAGGAAGGTGGCGGCGATGCCGCAGAAGATCACCGCCAAATACTCCCGCATCAGCTGCCAGATGGCCTGGTCCGAGACCCGGAGAAACACCTGAATGCCGTCTAAGCAGAGAAAGGCGGCGGCGTTCAGCACCACCGTCAGCGCGGCGATGAGGACAAAGGAGGCTCTCGCGCTCTCCCGCAGTCCCTCGTCATCCCGCTGACCAAAGCGGATGGAGAAGACCGCGCCGCTGCCCATGCACAGCCCCAGCAGGATGGAGGTGAGGAAGGTCATCAGGGTGAAGGAGGAGCCCACCGCCGCCAAGGCGTTGGGGCCTAAGTACCAGCTGACGATCAGCGTGTCGGCGATGTTGTAGCACTGCTGCAGCAGATTCCCTAAGATCATGGGGACGGCGAAGAGCAGCATGGAGCGCATCACCGGTCCCTGGGTCAGATCCTTGTTCATGTTCTCACATCCAAAAAGAAAGTTAAAACTTGCGTTTCGAAAGTATTATAAAGGGGTTGTATGCGAAAGTCAACTCCTTGTTTACATTCTGCCAAGCAGGACGTATAATAGGGAAAAATAATGCGCAGGGGTGAGGCTATGTTTTTAGAGGGCTTAGACGCTGTCGATCAAAGGATCGTAGAGCTACTGATCGAAAATGCCCGGATCTCCTATTCCGATATCGGCAAGGCGGTGGGGATCTCCCGGGTGGCGGTGAAGTCCCGGGTACAGGCCCTGGAGCAGCGGGGCGTTATCGAGGAGTACACCACCATTATCAACCCCCAGAAGATCAGCGGCGCGGTGTCCTGCTATTTTGAGCTGGAGACCCTGCCGGATACCCTGGCGGAGGTAACGGAGCTCCTGCGGCAGAACGAGACGGTGACCCAGATCTACCGGGTGACCGGACGGAATAAGCTCCACGTCCATGCGGTCTCCGCCTCTCAGGAGGAGCTGGAGCGGCTGCTCCGGGAGGTGATCGACCCTCTGCCCGGGGTCATTAGCTGCAGCTGCAATATCATCTTGTCCCGGGTGAAGGACATCAAGGGTCTGCGGCTGTAAAAGCTTTGGGACAGGCCGGAGCCGGCGGGAGAACGGGAACGATTGTGGAAAGGGCATGACTATGCTGTCATAGGGAAAACAGGCCAAAGGAGTACATACGGTATGGAGCTTCGGACCTTGCGCTATTTTTTGGCGGCGGCAAATGAGGAGAACATCACCCGGGCCGCCGACCTGCTGCATGTGACCCAGCCGACGTTGAGCCGTCAGCTGATGGACTTGGAGCGTGAACTGGGTACGACCCTGATGCTTCGGGGCAAAAAGGGCATGACGCTGACCGACGACGGCCTCTTTTTCCGCCAGCGGGCCGAGGAGATTGTAGAGCTGGCGGACCGGCTGGAGCAGGCTTTTGCGGAGCGGAATGCGGAGGTGAGCGGCGTCATCTCCATCGGCGCCACGGAGTCGGTGGGAAGCCGGCTGTTTGCCAAGCTGATTAAGCACTTCTCCGACAAGTACCCGCTGGTGCACTTCGATCTCTACAATGAGATGGCGGATTACATTAAGGAGCGCATTGACAGGGGGCTTGTGGATGTGGGATTGCTCCTGGAGCCGGTGGACACGGTCAAATACGACTTTGTCCGCCTCTCTCAAAAGGAGACCTGGGGCGTGCTGATGCGCAAGGACCATCCTCTGGCCGGCCGGGAATCGGTGCAGCCGGAGGAGATGATCCCCTATCCTCTGATCCTTCCCCTCCGAGAGCGTGTGCGCTCGGAGGTGCTGAACTGGCTGAAGTGTGAAGAAAAGGACTTAAACATCCCACTGAGCTACACCCTGCTGTCCAACGCCGTGCTGCTGGTGGAGGAGGGGCTGGGATGCGCCTTTTGTCTGGACGGCGCGCTGGCGATTCGGAGCAGTCCGGACCTGCGGTTTATCCCCATCCGGCCGGAGCATACCACCCACAGTGTTCTGATCTGGAAGAAAAACCACCTGTTTACGCCTGCTGTATCCCTCTTTATCCAAGAAATCAATCTGTTCAGGGCGAACATGATGCCCTGACCGCAGCGCCCCCAGTCCGGCGGACTGGGGGCGCTTTTGTTTTGATCCATGCATTTTGGGTATGGATAAACATAAAAGATGGGTATTAGACATTGAACGGCATGGCTTTTATAATAGAGTCAACCAAGCGAAAGAAAGCACCTGTACAACAGAGAGGACGGAGGTCGGACAAATGAAAAAATGGCTCTCTTTTCTTTTGGCCATAACAATGGCGATTTCCCTCGCTGCCTGCGGGGTGGCGGAGCAGGAGGACAGTGGTGCCGCCGGCGGCTCCGGCCCGGCTGCCGAACAGACGCCGGAAACGCCGGACGATGGCGGGGAGGCGGAACTGCCCGCCGCGGAAAACACCGGAGAAACCAATGTTCTGGTGGCCTACTTCTCCTGGGCGGACAACGCCGTTTTGGCTGAGGATGTGGACGCCGTCTCCTCCCCCAGCGTGATCCCGCCGGGAAATGTGCAGCAGCTGGCCGGCTGGGTGCAGGAGGAGACGGGGGGAGACCTGTTTGCTATCCGGGTCACCGACCCCTACCCCAGCGACTGGGACTCCTGCTTGGAGCGGGCCAATGAGGAGCGGGGCAGCGACGCCCGGCCGGAACTGGCGGAGCAGGTGGAGAATCTGGAGGGGTACGATACGGTGTTCCTGGGCTATCCCAACTGGTGGTATGGCGTCCCCATGGCGCTGCTGACCTTCTTAGGGCAGAATGACCTCTCCGGGAAGGACGTGTACCTGTTCTGCTCCCACGGCACCGGCGGTCTGGCCCGGAGCGTGGAGATTATCACCGAGGCGGCAGCTGGAGCCAACATCTCCGACAGCATCTTCGACTGCTACGAGGAGGAGGCCGCCTCCTCCGAGGCGGGCATCAAGGCATGGGTCAATGAATTGGGGTTTGGAGGGGAGGACGCCAGGGAAAACACGCAGGCGGTCCGGCAGATCCGGGTGGAGTTTGACGGCGGCACGGTGGTCTATGCACTCAACGACAGCGCCGCCGCGGAGGCCCTGTTCGCGCAGCTCCCCCTCACCGTTGAGGTGGAGGACTACAGCACCAACGAGAAGATTTTCTACCCCCCTCAGGCGCTGGACACCACGGACGCCCCACCGGCGGAGGGCGGCGCCGGTGTTCTGGCCTACTACGCGCCCTGGGGGGACGTGGTGCTGTTTTACGACAGCTTCGGACCCAACGCCTCCCTGTATGAGCTGGGACAGGCGGTGTCCGGCACGGAGCTGATCGGTCAGATGTCCGGAACCGTCAACATAGAGGCTGCCGGGTAGCGAGCCTTCAGAACATGCACATTCTGCCGGCGGCGCGGAGGGCGTGGCCGCAAAAAACTTCATGGTCGTGCCGCTGAAAACGGCACATGGCCCATTTCGCGATGCTTTTACACAGCAAGCAGGAGGTATCTTTCCATGAAAATTGTCCTTTTGGAGGGGAGCCCCAACAAGCACGGCTCCTCCAACCTGCTGGCCGACTGCTTTAAGCAGGGGGCGGAGGAGGCCGGCCATACGGTGGAGGTCATTGACGCCGCCCACGCCGATATCCATCCCTGCACCGGCTGCATCCACTGCGGCTACGAGGGACCCTGTGCCCAAAGCGACGGGATGGATGAGATCCGCCCCAAGATTCTGGGCGCGGATATGATGGTGTTCGTGACGCCCCTGTACTACTACGGCATGTCCGCCCAGCTGAAGATCCTGATCGACCGCTTCTGCGCCTTTAACAGCTCCATTCAGCGCAAGCACATGAAGTCCGCCCTGCTCTCCGCGGCGTGGAACAGCGACAGCTGGACCTTTGAGGCGCTGGAGAGCCACTATCAGACGCTGGTGCGCTATCTGCATCTGCAGGACATGGGCACGGTGCTGGGGAAGGGCTGCGGCTCGCCGTCCATGACGAAGCATTCTCCCTACACCCAGCGGGCCTACGAGCTGGGCAACCGGCTGAAATAACGGGGAGAGCCGGGGGGCTCTGTCAGACGGCGCCGCCTGTTCCCCGTCATTTGGAGCGGCTGGCGCTTGCGCCGCAGCTTTGTCGGAGATGCCTGCCTGGCCCGGCAGGGGCATCTGTCAATATCATATTTGGGAGGAATGCATGATGAAAAAGAATATTGGAAACACCCTGGCCCTGTATCCCACCCCTCTCGTTGTGGTGGGAGCTATGGTAAACGGCAAGCCCAACTGGCTGCTGGTGGGGCATTTGGGCATCATGGGCCACGACCATGTGATGGTCAGCCTGGCCCAGCCCCACTACACCAACCAGGGCATCAAGGAGAGCGGGATGCTCTCCATCAACATCGTGGACGAGGCGCTGCTCCCCAAGGCGGACCGCTCCGGCTGCGTCAGCGGGGCCAAGGCGGACAAGTCGGCGCTGTTCGACGTCACAGTCAGTGAAAACGGCGTCCCCATGATCGCCGACGCCCCGGTGGTGATGGAGTGCAAGGTGGAGGACATCTACGAAACCAAGGGGTTTGATAACTTTATCTGTACCATCGCCAACACCTACGCGGAGGAGGGCATCCTCAACGAGGCCGGAAAGATCGACTACCGTGCGCTGAAGCCGGTCCTCTTCGAGATGCCCACCTACGAGTATCTGAAGACCGGAGAGGTCCTGGGCAAGTGCATGTCCTTTGGAAAAGACACGCAGAAATAGCATGGCCCAGAGCTTGATAAGGAGGAGGTGGCGCCCATGGGCATGGCAGACGGCAGGGATGGGGAGCGGTGCCTGATTATCTCTTACTCCTACTCTGGGCATACCCACCAAATCGCATCGGCCCTCCGGCGGGTCACTGGGAGCGACTGGTGTGAGATTTATCCCTGGCAGCCCTACCCCATGGCCTTCCCGGAGCTGCTGGCCCAGGTGAGAAAAGAGATCCAGGGGCATGTCCGCCCCAGACTGCTCCCCGTTTCCCATACGCCGCAGTCCTATCCCATCATCTTTGTGGGCACGCCCAACTGGTGTGGGACCATGGCGCCGCCCCTGGCCGCGTGGCTGTATCAGCATGACCTGTCAGGGAAACTCCTCCTCCCCTTCTACTCCCACTGCGGCGGGGTGCCCTGCGACCTGCGCCAGGATGTGCAGGCCCTCTGCCCGAAAGCGGACGTGGGGGAGGCGCTGGGGATCCTCGATGGGGAAACGGGGGAAGCGGCAGAGAAAATCCAACAATGGCTGCTCCGCACAGAATTTGCAGCATCTTCACCAAAAGGAGGCAGAGGAATATGCAGTACACAAAACTTGGAAGCTCCGATCTGACCGTCTCCCGCATCTGCATGGGGTGCATGGGCTTCGGCGACGCCAAAAACGGCCAGCACAGCTGGACCCTGGACGAGGAGCACTCCCGGGAAATCATTAAGCGGGGCCTGGAGCTGGGGGTCAACTTCTTCGATACTGCCGTCGGCTACCAGAGCGGCACCAGCGAGCAGTATGTGGGCCGGGCGATCCGGGACTTTGCCAGGCGGGAGGACGTGGTGGTGGCCACCAAGTTCCTCCCCCGCACCCAGGAGGAGATCGCCGCTGGCGTCTCCGGCCAACAGCACATCGAGAATATGGTGAACACCAGCCTACGGAATTTAGGGCTGGACTATATCGACCTGTATATCTACCACATGTGGGACTACGAGACCCCCCTCTATGACATCATGGACGGGCTCAACCGGATGGTGCAGGCGGGGAAGGTGCGGTATATCGGCATCTCCAACTGCCTCGCCTACCAGCTGGCCAAGGCCAACGCCCTGGCGGAGCGGGAGGGCTTTGCCAAATTCGTCTCCATCCAGGGCCACTACAACCTGATCTTCCGGGAAGAGGAGCGGGAGATGGCCAAACTCTGTGCCGAGGACAACATCGCCATGACGCCCTACAGCTCCTTAGCCGGAGGACGCCTCTCCAAGCACCCGGGGGAGACCTCCAAACGGCTGGAGGAGGACAGCTACGCCCGGTTTAAGTACGACGCCACGGCGGAGCAGGACGGCGTAATCATCCGCCGGGTGGCGGATGTGGCGGACCGGCGGGGCGTCTCCATGACGGAGGTGTCCCTATCGTGGCTGCTGGCCAAGGTGACCGCTCCGGTGGTGGGGGCGACAAAGATGCACCACATCGAGGGGGCCGCCAAGGCCGTGGATCTGCAGCTGACGGCGGAGGAGATGGCCTATCTCGAGGAGCCCTATGTGCCCCACAAGCTGGTGGGGGTCATGGCCCAGAATACCCCGGCGGCCGCTAAGGAACAGCACGTGTGGTCCACCGGAAACCAGAACATCGAACAATAAGCAGGAAGGAGCGAAAAACCATGGGCAATCTGAAATGGCTTGCCGCGATTCTGACCGCGGCCGCACTAACGATGTCTATCACTTCATTTGCCGCAGAATCGGATACCGGATTCTCCGATGTGGATGGGGACGCTTGGTATGCCCGGGCCGCCGTCTACTGCCGGGACAACGGTCTGATGAGCGGCACCGGCGACACCACTTTCTCCCCTGATACGAATATGACCCGGGCCATGCTGTCCACCGTTCTCTACCGGCTGGCCGGCTCCCCCTCTCTGGAGGACGAAAACCTCGGCTATCCCTTCTCCGATGTTCCGGGGGACAGCTGGTACGCCGACGGCGTCTACTGGGCCCGGCTGGAGGGGATCGTCAGCGGCTACGGGGATAACCGGTTCGGCCCCCATGACCCGGTGACCCGGGAGCAGCTGGCCACCATTTTGTGGCGCTACGCCGGAAGTCCCGACGATCGGTCGGAGGTAAGCTTTGCAGATGAGAGCGAAATCTCCTCCTGGGCCGCCCCCGCAGTGGACTGGGCCCAGGCCAACGGCTATGTTGACGGGGTGGGGGATGGCCGCTTTGCCCCCGGCGGCACGGCCACCCGGGCCCAGGTGGCCGCCATTCTCATGCGCTATACCGAAAATCTGGCGGAACCCGACCCCGAGCCGGATCCCAGCCCTGAGCCGGACGGGGGAACCGATGTGCTGGTGGCCTACTTCTCCGCTACCGGCAACACGGAGAACATAGCGGAGTATCTGACCGCCATTCTGGACGCTGACCTCTATGAGATCGTCCCTGAAGTTCCCTATACCGCCGAAGACCTAAATTACAGCAACTCGGACTGCCGGGCCAATCAGGAGCAGAACGACCCTGCAGCCCGCCCGGCCATCTCCGGCGGCGTGGAGAATATGGAGGATTACGAGGTTGTCTTCCTGGGCTACCCTATCTGGTGGGGGGACGCGCCCAAGATCATCTCCACCTTCCTGGAAAGTTATGATTTTAACGGCAAGACCATCGTGCCCTTCTGTACCTCCGGCTCCAGCGGCATCGGACAGAGCGCCAGTGACTTGGAGGCTCTGACGGATGGCGCAACATGGCTGGACGGCCAGCGGTTTAACGGCTCCGCCTCCCAGGAGACCGTCTCCCAGTGGGTGGACTCCCTGTCGCTGGGTTTGGACGCTGCCTGAACCCACATACACTGGCCGTTATGGTGACGGTGAGTTTCTGCTGGAGATAGAAGGAAAAAATCAGGATGACATTTTCTGTATTATGGATGATTTGATGGACACTCTGCAAGTTGCAAATCCGAGAGTGTATAATGGGGTTATGCGGAAGATACGAAGTCTTTGATGTTACTAACAAAATGAATATGCACGAATAAAAGAACCCCCCGAAACCGTTGAGGTTTCGGGGGTTCTTTGGTGGAGACTGCTGGACTCGAACCAGTGACCTCCTGCGTGTGAAGCAGGCGCTCTAACCAGCTGAGCTAAGCCTCCATATTCTTAAGGCGAGAAAATTGGTGCGGGTAACAGGACTTGAACCTGCACGGTCGCCCACCAGAACCTAAATCTGGCGTGTCTGCCAATTCCACCATACCCGCAAATAGGGCGGTGCCTCGTCTGTCACGAACGTTAGTATACCACATAATTTCCACTTGAACAAGAGGGAATTTCAGAATATAATGGAAAAAATTACGACGCTGTTTTTGTGGGAGATGACGAGAATGAGAAGAACACCGAGAGTAGCCGCCATACATGACCTTTCTGGCTTCGGCCGCTGTTCTTTGACGGTAGTGATGCCGGTGCTCTCCGCCATGGGGGTGCAGTGCTGCCCGCTGCCCACGGCCTATCTCTCCACTCATACCGGCGGCTTTGCCGGCAATACCTTCCTCGATATGACCGACGCCCTTGCAGGCGCTATGGATCACTGGCGGCAGTTGGATCTCACTTTTGAGGCAGTGTACACCGGCTTTATGGGCAGTACCCGGCAGATGGCGCTCTCGGCGGCATTTATCCGGGACATGCAGGAAAAGGGAAGCGTGGCCGTGGTGGACCCGGTGATGGGGGACCACGGGAAGCTCTACCGGACCTACACCCCGGAGATGTGCCAAGCCATGGCTCTGCTGGCGGACGCTGCGGACGTCATCGTCCCCAACTACACGGAGGCCGCCCAGCTGCTGGGCCTACCCTATGCGGACGTGACCGCCGCTCCGCCGGAGGATACGGTCCGGCGGCTCAGCAAAGACGGCGGCCGTTCGGTGGTGCTCACTGGGGTGAGCCTCCGGCCAGGGCGGATCGGCGCGGCCTGCTTTGACCGGCGGGACGGCTCGGTTTCTGTCGTACAGACGGATTTTGTGGGCAGGGCCTTCCACGGCACCGGGGATCTCTTTGCCAGCGTACTCACCGGCGCCATCGTACAGGGTGCCTCCCTAAAGGAGGCCGCCCGCCGGGCGGCAGAGTTTGTTCGGCTGTGCGCCGCCCACACCGCGCCGCAGGATCTCCCGCCACGGGAGGGAATTGACTTTGAGCCCATGCTGGGTGCGCTTGCCACATGGAAAGGAGCGGACCTTGAAGGAATTTTTCAACAGGAATAAAAAGCTGCATATCTGGCTGGCGGTGCTGCTTGTGCTGCTGCTGGCGTTTTTGATCGGGCGCAACAGCCGTCCGGCCATGAATTTTCTGGTGGAACGGGTGACCCAGCCCCTGAAGGATGCGGTGGGGGCCGTGTGCTATCTGGTCCCCTTCCCGGTGATCGAGATTTTGTACATCGCCGCCGGGCTGTGGGTCGTGGTGTACATCGTGGCCTCGGCGGTGAAGATCCGCCGCAGCCGGGGCAGCCGCCGGACGGTGGCTTACCGGCGCTTTCTCGTGTTTTTGTGTGTGCTGCTGACAGTGGCGGACTGGCTCTGTCTGTCCTGGGGGATCAACTACTACGCCGACAGCTTTCAGGACAAGAGCGGGATCGTCGCCGAGGAGGTCTCAGTGGAGGAGCTCCGCCGCCTGACCGCCTACTTTACCGAGGGGCTCAACGCCGCCTCGGAGGCAATTCCCCGGGATGAAAACGGCCTATTTGCCGTGAGCCGGGAGGAGATCTTCGCCGACAGCACGGAGATCTATTCCTGCATCTATGACGAGTTCCCCTTTTTGGAGCGGAAGGACCGGGTGCCCAAGGGGATGATCTTCTCCAAGGTGCTCAGCGCCATGGGCTTTACCGGCTTCTACTCCGGCTTTACCGGGGAGTCGGTGCTGAATGTGGACAGCCCTGAGGCCTTCCTGCCCTCCACCATCGTCCACGAGCTGGCCCACCAGCGGGGGATCGCCTCGGAGCAGGAGTGCAACTTTGTGGCCATTGTCACCTCCACCCAGAGCGGCAACGCCGCCTATGTCTACTCCGGCTATCTCTTGGGCTACATCCACCTGTCCAACGCCCTCTACCGGGCGGACACAGACAGCTGGCGGGAGCTGCGTGCCCAGCTGAAGGAGGAGGTGCTCCTGGATATCCAGTACAACAACGCCTACTGGGAGCAGTGGGAGTCCCCTGTGGACGCGGTGAGCCAAAAGGTCTACGACACGATGCTCAAGGGTTACGGGCAGGAGGACGGCGTCCAGAGCTATGGCACCGTGGTGGACCTGCTGGCAGCCTACTACTGATAAATTTCCGCCCAAAGGGAAGCTCTGTACGGCGGAAAGCAGGGGAGGAGGAATGGCGGATGGGAATCTTTCAGATCGAGGGAAGAGATTTTGCATGGCTCACTGGGGAGCGGGACGACCCGGAGGACCGCTGCCTCCACGGCCATGTGGAGGTCCGCATCGGGGAGGCGGTGGTGGCCTACGACTGCACTGTCAGCGCCGCGGCCCTCTATCTGCTCAAGACGCTGACCGAGGACCATATCATCCACCAGGACAACCAGCTGCTGCCCTGCTGCGGGTTCTTTCTCGTGGCCGACAAGGCACTGGAGAATGTGACGATTATTGGCTGCGACTACGGTGTGGACTGGTCCGTGGTCCATGACGGGGACAGCGTCAGGCTGATTTTGGAGGATGGACGGGAGGAGCGGGTGCCCCTCGAGGCCTACCGGCGGGAGGTGTTCCGCTTTGCCGACAGCGTGGAGGCCTTTTACCGGGCCTGCTCCCCCAAGAAGATACCGGAGGACCCCTTTGACCGGGACGGCTACACGGCCTTTTGGAACGAGTGGCGACGCCGGAGAGGGAAGTAGGGGAACGCTGCCTGTTCTGCGCCTTCTGTTGGAGAAAAAAGAGACCTTGGACTTCTGTGTCCAAGGTCTCTTTTGTGTGTCTGCTTTGCTTGGCATCCACCCGTGGCACCGGAAGGCGCTACAGCCATTGGATGCAGTCCTCCGCCTTTTTCCGGGGCCTGGCCGCCGGGTGCTCCTCCGGATAGCCGAAGGCCATGGCGGCGATGAGCTGCTCCTTGGTCCCAAGGAAGTCCTGGATCTGCCGGTAGGCAAAGTGGATATCACAGATCCACAGGCTGCCGAGGCCGAGAGCACAGGCGGTCAGAGCCATATTCTCCATGGCCGCGCCCACCGACTGGGCGTTGTTCAGCTCGAAGAGGTGCTCCTCCGGCGTCATGCTTTGGCCGATGGCAAGGCCTATCGGGTTCAGAACCAGCACGGTGACGGGGGCGCGCTCCAGCACCTGGATGGTGTGGGCCGCAGCCTTGCAGCCGGAGGCCCGACCCGGCAGCATGCCATTTCCATTTTCCTCAGCTGCCACCCCCCTGGCAAACGCCTCCAGGAAGGCGGCTCGGTGGGACTCTGTGACGACTACGAACCGCCAAGGCTGCCGGTTATTGGAGGAGGGGGCCAGACGCCCCGCCTCTAAAATCGCTTCCAGATGCTGGCGGGGGATCGGCTCGGGGGAAAAACGGCGGATACTCCGCCGGTCGCGGATGACCTGCAGCACGGCGGAGGCCGCTGCTTGTTCTAACATACCTTCACCTCAGATTCCCGCTTAGTGCAAAGTCACCTGAGCCGTATTTCGGCGGAGGCCTCGCCTAAGCGCTGTTTTGACGGGACGGTCCCATGGCGGAGAGGGGCGGGAACCGTCAGTTGGTGTTGATGATGTGGTGGAGCACCTCCATGAATTTCTGCCGCTGCAGATCTGGATCCCGCTTCGGATCAAGGATCATGTCATACAGATAGCTCTCGTGCATGCGCACGGTGAGGTTGGCCACCTGCTCCTGATTCTCCGCCTTGATATACCCCTGGGCCACCAGATGGTGGACAGCGGCCCGGTCGATCTCCCAGATGTCGTTCTGCATCAGCACGTCGGAGAGGAAGGTCGTCAGGGAGGTGAGCTCCTCGGGGAAAATCTTGTAGTAGGTCTGGAACACGTCCTTGTAGTTGCGGCTGTGCCGGCCGAAAAAGAGAGTCATATAGATATCTGGGGAGCGGAAGCTGTGGTAGCAGAAGATCTCATAGAGGCGGATGAACTGCTCGAGAGCGTTCATCTCCGGCTTGATCTCTCTCGACAAATCCTGCATATATCCCCGCCGGAACTTAAAGGCGGTGAACATAATGAGCTCATCCAAATCGTCAAAGTAATTGTAGAGGGTGGCGCTGCTGTAGCCGGCCCGCTCGGTTACATTTCGAATCGTCAGATTTTTCAGCCCGTCGGACTGGATCAGTTCCTCTGCGGCCTCAATAAAGTACCGCATCATTCTGTGCCGCCGCAAATCCTTGCGCGCCTGCACCTTTTGATCAAACTCTGTTGCTTTTGGCTGCGTAATGGTCTCATCCTCCTTTCTTTCAGATATTGGGGGAACTGACAATTTTTCCCGTGAAATCTTATCAAGCTCCTCCCAAAATTGCAATCGTTCTTTGAAAAAGTTTACAGTTTAGTTCCATCTTTATGCAGGAGGTGCCGGCCACTTTTACGGGGCGGTGTCCCCGTGGAATACCAGCGCGGAGAGCGTCCGCCTTTTTCACAGCCGATTAAACCGTTACAGGGTATCCGTTTTCCTTGAGCACATATCGTGCCACATTTCCGTTGGTTTCAAACCAGGCGCCGTTATCCTTCATGTAGCCGATCAGCTCATCCAAGGCGTTGATGCGGCTGATGTGGCCGATAAACTGGGGATGGATGACAAAGTTAATCATCCTTCCCTCCTCCGCCAGCGCGTCAAACTCCTGCCGCCAGATTTTACAGAATTCTCGGGCGCTGCGCAGGCAGGTGGCCGTCTGATAGGGGCGGTCCACATACATGTCATAGGCGGTGTCATCGAAGATGGAGTCCTTGGGCAGCTCCACAAGAGGGATCTCCTTGCCGTCGATCTTGTGAAGATAGGGGCCGTCACTGTTGCGGAAGTTGGAGCTGTAGATATAGCCGTGCTCTAAGAACAGCCCAAGACTGTAATCATACATGTCCCCGGAGGGAGCCCGCTGGCCGACGATGCGGAAGCCCGTCATGTCGTAGATCAGCTGCTCGGTCTTCAGCATGTCCTCATGTTCCTTCTGCCGGTCGGTGTGGCTGTGGTGGATATAGCCGTGGTAGCCGATCTCGTGGCCGCAGCGCACGATCTCCTTAGCCACCTCTGGGTAGCGCTCGGCGGTGATTCCAGGCACAAAGAAGGTGGCCTTGATGTCGTGCTTGTCCATCAGGTTGAGAATGCGGGGGATCCCCTGCAGGGGGCCGTAGGTGCCCCGGTGGACACTCATCAGGTTGGTGTGGTCGTCGTGCTCCTCCCAGAGGGATTCCGCGTCTAAGTCAAAGGCCATCATAATGGCGATCCGCTTGTTGTTGGGCCATTTCATCTTGTTTCCCTCCTTATCCCTTACGCTGTTACACCGTTGTACTTGAGGACATAGTCGGCCACCTCTTCGCAGGTGGCGATCCAAGCGCCGTGGTCCTTCATGTAGGCCACCAGCTCGCCCAGCATCTGGATGCGGCTGGCCCGCCCGATGAGGGAGGGGTGGAGCTTGAGGCAGAGGAATTTGTCTCCCTCCATGCATCGGCCGTCAAACTCATCCTGCCAGATCTCCCGGACATAGTCGTTATTGTAGGGGGTCTTGTGGACCGGGTGGGACAGGGAGAAGAAGTAGTAGGGGAAGTCCTCTGTCATCACATCGGTGCACAGCTCCACCACGGGGATAGGCTTTCCCTCCCGCTGATACACATAGGCCCAGTCGCAGGAGCGCTCCGGGGTGAGGGCAGAGCTGTACTTATAGCCGCGCTCATGGATGAGATCGATGGTGTAGGGCTGGGTAAAGCCTCCCGGCGTGCGGCAGCCGACAGGCCGGCGGCCCCAGATGGATTCGATGAGGGCCTCGGACTTCTCCATGTTCTCCCGCTCCTCCTCGATGGGGATGGGGGCGGCATGGACGTTGTGGAGATAGCCGTGGTAGGCGATCTCATGTCCGCCGTCAGCAATGGCGCGGACCTGCTCGCCGTAACGCTCGCAGATGATCCCGGGTACGAAGAAGGTGGCGGGAACATCCTGCTCTTTCAGCATGTTCAGACAGCGCCAGATCCCCTCGTCCGGGCCGTACAGGCCTCTGGAGCGGTCGGCAAAGATGAGCTCCTGACCGCCGAAGTGGGCCGTCTGCAGCTGGTCGGCGTCAAAGTCAAAAGTGAGCATGACGGCGACCCGTTTGTCCTCCGGCCAATGGATGCCTTCTCCGCATGGCAAGGTAGTTTTCATAGCGACTCCTTTCTCACAGCTGATCGTGTTTCATGTATTGTGCGATAGCGCTGTCGGTGGCCCAGAAGCGCTCTTCGGCCTTTTTCGAGACGATGTCCGCCTCCTGCTGCACCTCGTCCAAAATGGCGTCCAGATCAAAGGTGACCGGCCTGCGGTGCTCCACCAGAATCTTTCCGGCGGCAATCACCGTGTCCACCTCGTGCCCCCGGCCGGCATACACCAGGTTGGCGGCGATGTTGCGCATGGGGGAGGTGATCACGGGGGATAGAGAGGGCTGACGGAGATCCACCAGGATCATATCCGCAGCCTTGCCGGTCTCCAGAGAGCCAGTGATGTCCCCAAGGCCGATGGCCCGGGCCCCCTCGATGGTGGCCATGCGCAGAACCTTCCAGGCGGGGAAGATCAGGGGGGTGCCGTATTTGCACTTGTTGCAGACGGCGGTGAGCTTCATTTCGTTGAACATATTGTGGTTGTTGTTGCCCGGGGACTGGTCGCTTCCCAGACCCACTATTCCGCCGTGGTCCATAAAGACCTTGGCGGGGGGGACCTCGCCGTTGATTACGCCGATGGAGGAGGTGCACAGCACCATGGTGGCCCCCCGCTGGGCCGTCAGGGCCACTTCCTCGTCCGTGGCGCTGGTCAGATGGACGGCGATGAGGTTCTCGTCGATGACGCCGAGGGAATCTAAGTAGGCCACCGGGCGGCAGCCATAGCGCTTTTGAATCTGCTCGTCCTCCCGCGTGCCCTGGGAGAAGTGCATGTGGACCCGGGTGCCCCGCTCCTTGGCCATGCGGCAGACCTTTTTCATCAGCTCCGAGCTGACAAAGTCCGCCCCCTGGGGGCCGAACAGAATGCGGATGCGCCCGTTGTCGTAGTTGTGATAGGTGTCAAACAGCCGCACGCAGTCCTCTAAGGATGCCTGCCCCAGCTCACTGTAGAAGCGGTACAGCTCCCCCGGGCCGTAGGGGGCGAAGTCCACCTCACGGATTCTGGGGCTGATGTTCCCCCGCACGCCGAAGGCGATGGCGTTTTGAATGGCCCCCTCCATATCCGGTCCGTCGTCGCCGATGGTGGTGGTGCCGTTCAGGATGGCCTCCGCCATACCCAGCCTGCTGCCGGCGGCCTTGGTTTGGCTGGTGCTCTGGGACTCAAAAGGGGCCATCCCGGCCCACATCCAGTTGTTCATATCCTGGGCGATCCCGCGGTAGACAGCATGGCGGGTGTGCATATGGCAGTCTATGAAGCCCGGGAGCAGCACATGGTGGGGCGCCTCCACCACCTTTTCAGCGGTGTAGGCCCCCCGGATCTCCTCTGCAGGGCCGATGGCCAGAATCTTTCCCTTGTCCACCGCTATGCTCTGACCGGCACAGTACCCAAGGCCCTCTCCGGCCATGGTATACATATGAGGTGCGTGGACCAGCAGATCCACTTTCATGACAGAACCCTCCTTTTCCTAATTCTTATAGGCAACGTGATTGGCTGAAACATCAGGGGGTGTTGAGAGAACCGGCGGACCAGCTGCGCTCCGCCGCCGGAATGTCCGGATAGGCTGTTTTGCTGTGGGAGATGCCCTGGCGGCACACGGCCTCGGCCATGGTAATCATGGCAAAGGCGGGGTCGATGACCGTGACGCCGGACAGCGCGCTGATCTCGGCGCCCATCCCGGCAAAGGACAGACAGCCCAGAATCACCACATCCGCCCCATCCTCCTCTGCGCAGCGCTTGGCCTCCTCGGCTAAGAGCCGAATGGTCTGGGCGCGCTGTTCACCGCTGTGCTCGGCGGACATGTCGTACTCGATGGCCCGCACAGAGGCCAGACGGCTCATGTCGATGCCGCAGCTTCTGGCAAACTCCCTCTTCTGGGGGATCCTGCGCTTGGATGTGGTGATGAAGGAGTACTGGTACCCTAAGCAGACCGCCATGGCAAAAGCGGCATGGGCCGCGCCGATCACCGGGATGTGCAGCAGCTCCCGGCAGGCGTCGTAGGCTGGATCGCTTCCACAGTACAGGCATACGGCGTCATAGCCGTCCCGCTCCGCCTGCCGTGCCCGCAGCAGAGTCTCAGGACCGGTAATGACCACATCCACGTTGGAGTCCACACAGACCTCTGTGGTGCGCTGGCACTCCACCGTGATCTCCACATCCGCTGAGGCGGCAGTCTTCAGCAGCGCCGCCTTCTGCTTGAGACTCTCCTCGCTTGCGCCCGAATCTGTACTGATGACTAAAATTCTCATACCGTTATGCGCCTCCTCTTCCCTCTCTATTCATATTTCATACCCATTTCCGGGTGGATGTACCAGCTGCTGTCCATATGGGAAATTTAACAAAAATCATATTTAGATAAAAAACATAGTTGACAAACTAATCATGTTTATTTTATAATTACAATCATAACAACGAAGCAATTATCTGTCAAGGAAAATCTTCCACAATTTTTCAATAGTATATATCCCAATTTGGTTCTGCGCCTCAGGAGAAATTTTATATAAAAGAATGTTAGAACGAAAACG
Organism: uncultured Oscillospiraceae bacterium; assembly: GCA_904420145.1. Classification (GTDB taxonomy): domain Bacteria; phylum Bacillota; class Clostridia; order Oscillospirales; family Oscillospiraceae; genus CAJFPI01. The sequence goes on along the minus strand of CAJFUI010000027.1, from coordinate 14,392 downwards.
GCATGACGATGGAGCGCTCCATCGTCCGTTATAGTTGAGGATTATAACGGAAAGCGCCCTCCCGTCGTGGCTGCGTTCAGGCGCCGCCGAAGAGCAGTCTGCCGCCGTCGGGGCGGTGTAGGACCGGACACAAAAAGAATTGGGAACCTCCATAGAAAACTGAATAGCGAATAAAAAGGGATACCGGGCATTTTATCATAGCTTGTTCGACAGACTTCGCGCAAACACCTTTGCAATACCCCCTTGCGATAATCTAAAGTCTTTGGGAAAGGGCTTTGGAAATAAAACCAACCACACAAACGGAAAGAAAGGGGATACTAAGATGAATAGGAATGCAGGCAAGAAGTGGCTGGCGTTGCTGCTGGCGATGGTCATGGTGCTCGCACTCTGCGTGGGATGCGGGCCCGGCGAGGAGACGGAAGAAGGAGGCGGCGGTGGCGAGACCTCCTCCGACACTATCAAGATCGGCTTTGTGGGCCCCCTGACCGGCGACGCTGCCGCGTGGGGCATTGCCCAGCTCAAGGCCATCCAGATCCGTGTGGACAAGTGCAACCAGGACGGCGGCCTGTTAGGCAAGCAGGTGGAGCTGTTCTACTACGACAACCGTGAGGACGCAGTGGAGACGGTGAACGCGGCCCGCAAGCTGATTGAGAACGACGGTGTAGTGGCCATCCTCGGCCCCAACAACTCCATCTGCGCCCAGGCCATGTCCAGCGTGTGCGACGACTACAAGGTCCCCATGATCGCCACCAATACCCCGCTGGAGCAGATCACCTTGGACGACGACGGCAACGTCCGCCCCTATGTGTTCCGGGCCATTATGATCCAGCGGGCCTACGTGGCGCCCCTGTGCAACTACCTCTATAACGACCTCGGCATCCGCACCGCCGCCATCTTCTACGCCCTGAGCGTGGATACGTACGTCACCTTTGCCCAGCAGTTCCGGGCGGAGTGGGAGGCCCTGGGCGGCACCGTGGTGGCAGAGGAGACCACCGCCTCCGTGGACGATGTGGACTTCCGCGCCCAGCTGACCAAGATCATTGAGACAGATCCCGAGATCATTGTCTCCCCCATGACCTACAAGCAGATCATCCTCATGGGCCAGCAGGCCCGGGAGCTGGGCTACGAGGGCATGTTTGGCGGCTGCGACACTTGGTATCAGGTGAGCATCCCTGTGGAGGCCGGTCCCCAGCTGGAGGGCTGCATCGCCATCGCCTCTCTGGACATCAACAGCGAGAAGCTCATCCCCATTCAGGAGGAGTGGCTGGAGTACTGGGGCGAGGATCAGACCCTGCGGGACGGCGGCACGGATCCCTACTACGGCTATGATGCGTGGAAGATGCTGGAGGCCGCCATCAATGACGCCGGCGCCGCCGACAGCGACTCCATCCGGGACGCCTTGGAGAACATCACCGACGTGGAGGGCTGCGTGGGCCTGCTGTCCATGGATCCTGAGACCCACAACCCCGACCGTGAGTTGGCCCTTGTGACCATCGCGCCCAACGAGGACGGCTCCGACGGCTACTACTACAAGACGCTGGGGACCATCTACGGTGGGGAGATCACTCTTTTTGACGAGTAATTCGTCGCCGAACAAATCCGCAGGAGGTAATGCCGGCCGCTGGGTGGGAGATGATCCCACCCAGCGGCATACAACAAGGGAGTGATTGTTATTTTTTTACAGCAGTTGATTAATGGACTCTCCATCGGGAGCGTCTATGCGCTGATGGCGGTGGGCTATTCTCTGATTTACAGCCTGCTGAGCTTTACCAACTTTGCCCACGCGGTGGCGGTGACGGCAGGTGCCTATGTGAGCTGCTACCTCTTTATGTACACCCAGCCGAACCTGCTGCTGGGGCTGGTGGCCTCCCTCTTGGGCGGCGCCCTGGTTTCGGTGCTCATCGAGATTCTGGTATACCGGAACATGCTGATGAAGCGCAACAGCAAGAAGCTGTATCTGATGATCGCCGGCTGGGGCATCTCCACCGTGGCAGAAAATCTGATTATCATTTTTATCAGTTCCATCTCCCAGTTCTATCCCAGTGAGCTGACCAGTATGGGCAGCATCCAGCTGCTGGGCAGCTCCATCGGCAAGGTGGATGTGATTATCCTTGTGCTCTCTATCCTCTCCATGGCGGCCCTGCAGAGCTATATCAGTTTTTCCAGGGACGGTTTGGCGATTCGCGGCGCCTCCCACAATCTGCAGTACGCCTCCCTCATGGGGGTGAATACGGACACGCTGCTTATCAAGGTGTTTGCGATTGCAGGCGTGCTGGCGGGTATTGCGGGACTTTTCATGGGAATCAAATACACTGCTTATCCCACCTTGGGCAGTGTCATGACCAACAAGGCTTTTATCAGCGCGGTGCTGGGCGGCCTTGGCAGCCTGCCGGGGGCGATTGCGGGCGCATTCCTGCTGGGTGTGATCGAGGTCTTTGTCGCTGGATACATCTCCTCGGCACTGCGGGATATGATCTCCTTTGGTATACTCATCCTCGTACTCATTGTCCGGCCCAGCGGCCTGATGGGCAAGAGCTCTGAGGACAAAGCGTAAGGAGGGGACGCCATGACGATTATTAACGCGTATTGGACAGGCATTATTACCCAGACGGGTATTATGCTGATCGCTATTATAGGAGTTTCACTGCTTACCGGTTTCACAGGGATTTTCTCCATGGGACATGCGGGCTTCATGTGCGTGGGCGCCTATGTGTCGGCCCTGCTGGTGAAGTCCTGCGGCCTGCCTATCTGGGTGGGAATCCTCTGCGGCATGGCCGCATCCATGCTCTTTGGGCTTTTGATCGGCCTGCCTACCCTGCGGCTGCGGGGTGACTACTTCCTCATCGCCAGTATCGGTATTGGGGAGGCCATACGACTGATTGTAGAAAATACATATGACCTCACTGGCGGTTCCACGGGTATGATGGACATCGGGCGCTTTACCTCCCTGCCGGTGGTGCTGCTGCTGGATGTGCTGGTTATCATTTTCGCGGTCCGCTTTTTGAAATCCAAATTTGGCCGAAACTGTGTGGCCATTCGGGAGGATGAGACCGCCGCAATTGCCATGGGCATCGACGTCTACCGGACGAAGGTGCTGGTGTTTATCATCAGCTGTGCGCTGGTGGCGCTCTCCGGCGCCCTGTTGGGCCACTACCTCAACTATGTCAACCCCAAGATCTTCAACGCCCGTAAATCCAGCGAGCTGATTATGACGGTGATCATGGGCGGCAGCGGCAGCCTCACCGGCTCTATCCTCGCGGGCCTTGTGCTCACGCCCCTGCCGGAGTTCCTTCGGACCGAGTCCGCCCAGGAGTGGCGCATGGCGATTTACGGTATTCTGATTGTATTGATTATCATGTTCCGTCCCAATGGCCTGATGGGGAACAAGGAACTCACCATCGCCGGCATCAAGCGGTTTTTCCAGCGGATCAGGCTGCTGCCTGCTTCCCGCAAAAGCGCCAAGGGAAAGGAGTGACGGGATATGACAGAGCCTTTGCTGAAAATCACCGGCCTCACCAAGCAGTTCGGCGGTCTTACCGCTGTAGACGATTTCCACCTATCCATTCCTAAGGGTGCCATTTATGGCCTGATCGGCCCCAACGGCGCGGGAAAGACAACTGTGTTCAACATGGTGACGGGCATCATTCCCCCCACCAGCGGCACCATTGTCTTTGACGGCAAGGATATTACCGGCCAGCAGCCCCACCTGATCGCCCGCAAGGGGATCGCCCGCACCTTCCAAAACATCAAGCTCTTTGAGTCTCTGACTGTATTCAAAAATGTCTTGACCGTGGCCCAGGCCCAGATGACCTACAACCTGCTGGAGAGCACCCTGCACATCGGGCGCTACCGGAAGCAGGAGAAGGAGATGGAGGCCTTTTCCCACAGCATTTTGGAGCAGATGGGGCTGGCCCCTTACGCGGATATGATCTCCAGCAACTTGGCCTACGGCCTCCAGCGGCGGGTGGAGATCGCCCGCGCCATGGCCCTGAAGCCCAAGCTGCTGATTTTAGACGAGCCGGCCGCCGGCATGAACGAGGACGAGTCCCTCGCCTTGGTGGAGCTGATTGTCAGCCTGCGGGACCAGTTCGACCTGACCGTGCTGGTCATCGACCACCACATGGACATGATTATGCGGCTTTGTGAGAAGATCACGGTGCTGAACTTCGGCAAGTATATCGCTTTCGGTACGCCCGAGGAAATTCAGGCCAACGACCACGTGATCGAGGCCTATTTGGGGGTGGACGACGAATGATTAAGATTCATGATCTCAGCTTCGCCTACGGAAAGATTCAGGCCCTGCACTCCATCAGCTTCGAGGTGGAGCAGGGGAGCATCTGTGCTCTGGTAGGATCCAACGGCGCAGGGAAATCCACGCTGATGAAGTGCATCGCCGGACTGCTCACGCCCCAGGAGGGGTATGTGGAGTACATGGGCGAAAAGCTGCCCTCCAACACCCATGACGTGGTCAAGGCCGGGATCTCTCTGATTCCGGAGGGGCGCTGGGTCTTCCCCAACCTCTCCGTGGAGGAGAATCTGCGCATCGGCGCCTACACCGTCCACGCATCGGTGGCCAAGGAGAACTTTGAGCGGGTCTATAAGCGCTTCCCCAAGCTGTACGCCAGGAAGGGGCAGCGGGCGGGGACTCTGTCCGGCGGCGAGCAGCAGATGCTGGTGGTAGGCCGGGCCCTTATGTGCAACCCCAAGGTTCTGCTGATGGATGAGCCGTCTCTCGGCCTGGCGCCTCTGATCATCAACGAGATTTTCTCCATCATCCGCACCATCAACGAGGACGGTGTGACGATTATCCTTGTGGAGCAAAACGCCAAGAAGGCCCTGGCCCTTGCCGACCAGGCCCTCCTCCTTGAGACGGGAAAGATTGTAAAGCGGGGCACCGGCGCAGAGCTGGCCAATGACCCGGATGTGATTGCCACCTACCTCGGCGGCGCCCGGTCCAAATAAGTATATACGGGTAGCAGTCCCCTCCATATCAAGCGCCCCCTTTGGCTGACAGCAGCTGCTGTCTGGTCAAAGGGGGCGCTTGATATCTTATGCCTTACACAGGGGCGGCGGAGGACTGCTGCTCCAGCATCTGGGTACAGACATGGTCAATAAACAGCTTTGCCACGCCGGAGATCCTGGCATTTTTAGCTGTGGCAATGCCGATGCTGCGGTACTGCGGGCGGTCAAACTGTTTCCAGACCACCCGGTAGCGGCCGCTGTCTGCCAGCAGGGAGTGCATAATGCTGATGCCAAGGCCGTTTTCTACCATGGCTAAAATGGTGTGATCGCTGCTGACTTCAAAGCGCAGCTTGGGGTGGTAGGGCAGAGCGTCTAAGAAGCGGCGGATCTCATAGTCCTCGTGCTCCTTTAGAAGGATAAAGGGCTCCCCCTCCAGCTTTTCGATGGGGAAGGTCTCCTCGCCGGAGAGCGGATGACCCGGCGGCAGGGCCGCCACCAGCATGTCCTGCTTGAGAAAGACGGTTTTCAGGTCGTTTACCGTAGGCAGGCTGACAAAGCCGCAGTCCACCTTGCCGCTCATAATCCACTCCTCGATCTCAGCGTAGTGCTGACTGTTCATCAGCTCAAACTCGATGCCGGGGTACAAACTTTGAAAGGAGGTCAGAATCTGGGGCATCAGTTGGTCGGCCACACTGGTAAAGGTACCCACGCGAATCAGGCCGATGTGGAGGCCGCGCATCTCATTGACAGTATAGCGCAGCTCCGCACAGTCGGCGGAGATGGCCCGGAGGATAGGGAGCAGCCGCTCTCCGGCAGGGCAGACCACAATACCCGCCCGGCTGCGCCGCAGCAGCTCCATGCCCCACTCACTCTCCAAATCGGCGATCATTCGGCTGACAGCGGACTGGGTGTATCCCATCTGCTCTGCGGCCCTGCTGATGCTGCCCAGCTCTATGGTTTTGAGCAGCGCCTCATATTTCTGCAGGCTCATAGCTCTTCTCCCCCTACACCATATATATTCTGTTTAGGAATGCATAATATGATGAATATTCGCTTGTGTAATAATTTACTGTATTGTACAATAAATTAAAGGAAAATTCAACCAAGAAATTTGCGTTTTTGGAGAGAATTTTGTGGAACATAGGCAAGGCGCACTGCTTTTGGAACAAAGAGGGGGTACGCCGCAACAAAATCTGACAGGAGAGGTCCGCAGCGGACAGAAAGGGGAGACGATGGAAAACGTAAAGGTCATTATCTGGGGGCTTGGCGCTATGGGCGGCGGTATGGCCGACATGCTGCTGAAGAAGCAGGGCGTCGATATCGTGGGCGTAGCCGGCCGGGGCAAGAAGATCGGCACGAGCATGTACGACTACATCAAGACAGAGCGGGGAGACCGGCCCGATGTGATCATCCAAGCGGCGGAGGACGTGATCCGGCCCGGCGCCGCAGACGTGGTGCTGCTGTGCACTGACTCCTTTACCAAGGAGGCCTTCCCCCGCATGAAGTTCATCCTCGAGCAGGGCATCAACGTCATCACCTCCGCCGAGGAGATGGCCTATCCCCAGGCCCAGAACCCGGAGCTGGCGGAGGAGCTGGACGCCATCGCTAAGGCCAATGGCGTCTCTATCTTAGGCACCGGCATCAACCCGGGGCTTATTATGGACCTGCTGGTGCTGCTGTGGACCGGCTGCATGGAGAGCGTGGACCATATCGTCTCCCGCCGAGTCAACAGCCTCTCCCCCTTCGGCCCCGTGGTTATGGAGGAGCAGGGCATCGGCATCTCCAAGGAGGAGTTTTACCGCCGCAAGGAGGGCAAAGGGGAGCGCCACCTCTCCGGCCATGTGGGCTTTGCCGAGAGCGTCGGCATGATTGCTGACGGGATCGGCTGGGAGCTGGACGGCTTTAAGCAGGATATGGAGCCCATTGTGACGGACGTGGACCGCAGGAGTCCCCACGGCTTTGCCGCCGCCGGCAGCGTGGCCGGGGTAGCCATGAAGGCGTGGGGCTACAAGGACGGGAAGTGCGTGATCGAGATGGATCACCCCCAGCAGATTGAGCCCGAGCAGGTGGGCGTACAGACAGGGGATTACGTCATCATCGACGGCACCCCCGCAGTCAACATGGTCAACTCCCCCGAGATCAACGGCGGCATCGGGACGATTGCCATGTGCGTGAACATGATCCCCCAAGTGATTAACGCAGAGCCGGGCCTGCATACCATGCTGACGCTGCCGGTGCCCCGGGCGATCATGGGGGATATGCGCAAGCGCATCCGCCCGGATAAAAAGATTGTCAAGTAACACAGCAGGCATGGGGTTTGGCGGCACAACCAGGGCAGGTTTCCGCCAAGCCCCTGCCCCTATCAATATGGATCGGTGAGGGAGGTTTCTACCATGGCGAAGCGAAATGACTGGGTGCGCATCCACCGCAATGTGCTGGAGCCGGAGGAGCGCACGGGCAAGCTGCCCGAGGACACCAAAAAGGTCCCGCTGGAGATGTGGGTGAAGGGACGGCTGCAGGAGGAGCAGGCGGAGATCGGCGATGAGGTGACCGTCAAGACCTGCGTGGGCCGCATTGAGCACGGCCGGCTGATCGAGGTCAACCCCTGCTATGAGCTGAATTACGGCGTGTTTGTGCCGGAGCTTCTCACGATGGAGGAGTCCCTGCGCAGCGCCCTGTTTGGAGGTGACGAGGCATGATCGTGGATAGAAGCTATCAGGCGGTGACAGGCCGCAAAGGTGAGATTATCCATCAGGCTATGGGCGTGGATTACAGCCAATATGAGCGGGGCGGCATCCTGTTTGACTACGAGGCGCTGATGAACGGTCCGGGGTATACCTTGGAGGACCACATCCGCATCCAGCGGCAGTACAACGTGGGGAATACTCCCATCTTTGAGCTCCACAACCTGACTGCCTTGGCACGCAAGTGCGCCGCCCCCGGCAAGGGCGCCCGGATCTTCGTCAAGGACGAGGCCTCCAATCCGGCTGGCAGCTTTAAGGAGCGGCGGGCCGCCGCCTCGGTCTACCACGCCAAGAAGATGGGCTACAAGGGCGTCATCGCCGCCACCAGCGGCAACTACGGCGCCGCAGTGGCCTCCCAGGCGGCTATGCAGGGGCTCAAGTGCATCATTGTGCAGGAGTGCTACGACTCCAAGGCCAGCGGTCAGCCTGAGATCATCGAGAAGGCCCGCAAGTGTGAGGCTCTCGGCGCGGAGGTGCTGCAGCTGAGCGTGGGACCCGAGCTGTTCTATGAGGTGCTGATGATGCTGGAGGACACCGGCTACTTCAACGCCTCCCTGTACTCCGCCTTCGGTGTGGGCGGGGTGGAGACCCTCGGCTGGGAGCTGGGCCACCAGTTTATGGAGCGCTGCGGCCGCCACCCCGACGTGGTGGTGTGCGCCAACGCCGGCGGTGGCAACCTCACCGGCACCGCCCGGGGCCTGCGCAAGGCCGGCTGCGGCGCCCAGGTGGTGGCCGCCTCTGTGGACCTGAAGGGCCTCTCCATGGCCTCCGATAAACAGTTCAACCGCAAGAGCTTTACCACCGCCCACACGGGCTTCGGCGTACCCTATGCCACGGATCCCGACCACAGTGACGTGCCCCGCAGCGCCGCCCGGCCCCTGCGCTACATGGACCGCTACGTGACCGTCAAGCAGGGGGAGGTATTCTACATCACCGAGGCGCTGGCCGTCTTGGAGGGCATGGAGAAGGGGCCCGCCGGCAACACCAGTCTCGCCGCGGCCTTCTCGCTGGCCCAGGAGCTGGATCAGGATCAGATCATTGTGGCCCAGGAGACGGAGTACACCGGAGCCGGCAAGCATATCCAGCCTCAGCTGTCCTTTGCTCGGCAGAATGGCATTGAGCTGCTCTTTGGGGATCCCCAGACGGAGATTCCCGGCACCAACATCGTCTTTCCGGCGGAGCCCGCCCTGCTGCGGGCCAGGGACGCGGATCTGAACCATATGCGCGCCTCCCTGATCCGCCGCCAGGCCGCCCACGCCGCCGCTCCGCTGACGGACGCGGAGATCGCCTACTTGGCGGAGGAGACCAAGTCCTCCCCGGAGTTTGTGCGGATGGTGCTGGAAAAACTTGGCGGCTGAGCCGGAGACCGTGGAGCTTGCGAGGTAAAAATATGATAAGAAAGGACGATTTTGAGATGTACCATCGGGATCTGAGCGCCATGAACGATGACGAGCTGAAGGCGTATTTCTGGCAGCTTGCCCAGCAGGTGGTGGATCCCCTGCTGGAGTACGGACGGACCCATACCACGCCGTCCATCGAGCGCTCCGTACTGCTGCGCATGGGCTTCTCCTCCTTGGAGGCCAAGCCCATGGTGGACTACGCCATCGCCAACGATCTCATTGGACACGGCGTGGGCAATATCGTCTATCGCTTGGCTAAGGCGGAGAACCTCTCCATCCGCGAAGCCGGCGTACGGCTGAGCCAGGGACAGGATTGGGAGAGGGCGGCTGAGCTGTTTGCGGGAGGGGAAGCGGATGAGCGAGTATAAGCTGCAGATGGATGAGCGCATTGACATCGAGGAGATTTTGAAGGACTTAGACCAGTACCGCCCCCGGCGGCGGGGCTGGGAGTGGCGGAAAAAGGCGGAGGACCAGACCGCCGGTCCCTTCCAATACCGGGAGCTCTCCGAGCCCATGGCCGGGGAGAGCGTGGGGCTGATGACGGCCCACTACTTCGGCAACATCGATCCCCAGCCCATGCCCACCATCACCACAGAGATCGCCTCCGGGCGCTTTGAGGACGATATCCGCCGCATGCGCATGGTGGCCCACCACGGGGCCGACCACATCATGGTCATCCGCACGGCGGGGCAGTCCCACTTTGACGGGCTGATCGAGGGGACGCCCCAGGGCATCGGCGGCGTGCCCATCACCCGCAAGCAGGTCCGGGCCCAGCGCAAGGCGCTGGACATGATCGAGGACGAGGTGGGGCGCCCCATCAACTACCACTCCTATGTCTCCGGCGTGGCGGGACCGGAGGTGGCGGTTATGTTCGTGGAGGAGGGGGTCAACGGCGCCCACCAGGATCCCCAGTACAACATCATCTACCGCAATATCAACATGGTCCGCTCCTTTGTGGACGCCTGCGAGTCCAAGAAGCTGCTGGCGTGGAGCGGCATGGTGCAGATCGACGGCGCCCACAACGCCAACGCCACCGCCCGGGAAGCGTGGAAGGTGATGCCGGAGCTGATGGTGCAGCACGCCATCAACGCGGCCTTCTCCGCCAGCGTGGGGATTGAGAAGAAGAAAATCTGTCTGTCCACGGTGCCGCCCTCGGCCACACCGGCCCCCTGCGTGTACATGGACCTGCCCTACGCCGTGGCCCTGCGGGATCTCTTCAGCGAGTACCGCATGCGGGCCCAGATGAACACCAAATACGTGGAGTCCTCCACCCGGGACGCCACGGTGACCCACGTGCTCAACATGCTCATCTCTAAGCTGACCAGCGCGGATATCCAGTCCACCATCACCCCCGACGAGGGGCGCAACGTCCCCTGGCACATCTACAATGTGGAGGCCTGCGACACCGCCAAGCAGACCCTGCTGGGCTTAGACGGGCTGATGGACATGGTGGAGCTGAAGAAGGACGGTCCCCTGCCGGAGAAGGTCCGGGAGCTGAAGGAGCGGGCCATTTTGTTCCTTGAGGAAATTTTGGACGTGGGCGGCTACTTCAACGCTGTGGAGCTGGGCTTCTTCGTGGATTCCGGCTTCTATCCCGAGCGCTGCGGCGACGGAATCCGCCGGGAGATCAACGGCGGCGTGGGAGCGGGGACCGTCTTTGCCCGCAAGGCGGACTACATGGCCCCTGTTACCGCCCACTACGGCTATAACAATGTGGCTCAGTACGACGAGAGCGCCGTGGACGACCCGGCTAAGCTCATCGGCGGGTGCACGCTGGAGTGCCCGGAGAAGATTGTCTACATCGACGAGTTGGACGAGGAGGACAACGTCAATGTCCGCATGGCCGAGACGGCTAAGTACTGGGGCAAGGACTGCCACACGGTCCGGCCGGAGATGGAGTGGCTGGCCGACGGCACGGTGATGCTGACCATGTTCTTCCCCCTCTCCAAGCAGGTGGCCGAGGCCGCCGCCCTGGAGGTGGCCCGGCGGATGGGGCTGGTTGACGCGGAGGTCATCAGCCGGGAGATCATGCACCGCTCCGAGGGCACCCGCGTAGAGGTTCGTGGTAAGTTCTTGGAGGACATCGATCTCAACGAGCTGGAGATCCCAGAGGAGCCCGATATTATGACCGATGAGGAGATCCGGGCGGATATCGAGCGCAAGCCCATGGTGGTGGTCTGCGGCACGGTGGGCGACGACGAGCACTCGGTGGGCCTCCGGGAGATCATCGACATCAAGCACGGCGGCATTGAGAAATACGGCATCAAGGTCCACTATTTGGGTACCTCCGTGCCGGTGGAGAAATTGGTGGCCGCCGCTGTGGAGGTGGACGCCGACGCGATTTTGGCCTCCACCATTATCAGCCATGACGAAATCCACTACAAGAACATCGCCAAGATCGACCAGCTGGCCCGGGAGATGGGTGTGCGCGACAAGCTGATCTTCATCGCCGGCGGCACCCAGGTTACCCCGGAGCTGGCGGTGCAGAACGGCGCCGACGCGGGCTTTGGCCGGGGCACAAAGGGCGTTCACGACGCTACCTTCTTAGTCCGGCGGCGCCGGGAGCTGGAGGCGGCGGGGAAGTGGCCCCGATAAGCCTTTGACCGGCCCGTCCGCCAGCGGACGGGCCGGCCACCCATGACAGGAGAGGAGGGAGCGGGATGAAAGTGGACGCACTGGTAGCGGAGATCGGTTCTACCACTACGGTGGTCAACGCTTTTGACCGCCTTGACAGCCAGGAGCCGGTGTTCTGCGGGCAGGGGCAGGCGCCTACCTCGGTTTTGGAGGGGGATGTCCGCATTGGTCTGCAGGGGGCGGTGGAGGACCTTCGAAAGAGGCTGGGGGCGGAGGAGCTTACCTATGAGGTGATGCTGGCCACCTCCAGCGCGGCGGGGGGCCTTCGCATGACCGTCCACGGCTTGGTCTACGACATGACGGTGAAGGCCGCCCGGGAGGCGGCTTTGGGCGCCGGCGCCAACCTCCACTTGGCCACCGCCGGCATTTTGCAGGAGGAGGATTTAGAGGACATCCGGGCCATCCACCCCAATGTCATTCTGCTGGCGGGCGGGACGGACTTCGGCGAGCGGAAGACGGCCTTGGAGAACGCCAAGCTGCTGCGGGGGCTGGAGATGAACGTCCCGGTGATTTACGCGGGCAACCGGCAGAACCAGGCCCAGATCCGCAAAATTTTCGAGGGGGCGAGGGCCCCGCTCTATCTCACGGAGAATGTCTACCCCCGGCTGGATGAGCTGAATATCGAGCCCACCCGCAAAATTATCCATCAGGTGTTTGAGGAGCACATTACCAAGGCCCCCGGGATGCAGGATGTCCGCAACCTGGTGACGGGGACGATTCTGCCTACCCCCGGCGCCGTGATGGAGTGCGCCAAGTTGCTCTATGGGGAGATCGGTGACCTTGTGGTGCTGGATGTGGGCGGCGCTACCACGGACGTCCACTCTGTCACCGAGGGCAGCGAGGAGATCGCCATGATTCAGATCGCGCCGGAGCCGGCGGCAAAGCGCACGGTGGAGGGGGACTTAGGCGTCTATGTCAATGCCCGCAGCATGGCCGAGCAGATCGGCATGGAGAAGCTGTCCAAGGAGCTGGGGATGGAGGCTGCCCCCCTGTTTGAGGACTACCGGCCGATTCCGGAGACCGAGGACCAGCGAAGGCTGACAGAGCTTCTGACCTGGTACGCCGCCTCCACGGCCTTGGAACGGCACTGCGGCAAGCTCCGCTACACCTACGGCACCAACGGCCGTATGGCCTATGCCGACGGCAAGGATCTGACCAAGATCCGCTATCTGGTAGCCACCGGCGGTGCCCTGACCCGCCTGCCGGGCCGCCGGCAGGTGATGGAACGCCTGCGGCGGATCAACGAGGGACACAAGCTGCTCTACCCGAAGGCGGAGGCGATTGCGCTGCTGGAGGATAGGTGGTACTGTATGGCGTCCCTGGGTGTGCTCAGCCAGACCTTTCCCGAGGCGGCCCGCCTGCTGCTGCAACAAAATCTCTCTCTGAGGTGAGTGCTATGTATCCCCAACTTGTGATTGACCGGAAGAAACTGCGGCACAATGCCGAGGCCCTCTGCCGAATGGCTATGGAGCACGGCGTCACGGATATGGCCTTTGTGACAAAGGCCTTCTCCGCCGACGAGGAGATGGTCCGCACCATCATGGAGGCCCCCTGCCGCTATATGGCCGACTCCCGTATAGAGAATCTGCGGCGCTTTGGCGATTTGGGGAAGGAGCGTATCCTGCTGCGCCTGCCTATGCTCTCACAGGTAGAGGAGGTGGTGCGGCATGCGGAGATCAGCTTCCACTCTGAGGAAAAGACCCTCCGGGCCATGGACGCCGCTGCCCAAAGGCTCGGAAAGATCCACAAGGTGGTCCTGATGATCGATTTGGGCGATCTGCGGGAGGGGATTTTCTTTGAAAATACAGAGCAGATCATGAAGATGGTAGATTTGGTGGAGAGCAGCACCGGATTGGAGTTGTTCGGTACCGCCTTCAACCTGACCTGCTATGGCTCTGTGTTGCCCACAGTGGCTAACCTCTCCACGTTCCTTTGCATCACCGGGGAGATTGAGGGGCACATAGGCCGCGCGCTCCCCTTTGTCTCCGGGGGAAACTCCAGCTCCATCGCCCTGCTGCTCAGCGGGAAGATGCCGGGGGGCATCAACAACCTGCGGCTGGGCGAGGCGATGCTGCTGGGACGGGAGACCGCCTACGGACAGGAGATCCCTGGCCTTTTTCAGGATGTGGTCACGTTGGAAGTGGAGGTGGTGGAGCTGCAGACCAAGCCCTCCTGCCCTATCGGGGAGATCGGCTTTAATGCCTTCGGTGAACGGGGCAGCTATGTGGACATCGGCCCGCGCCGCCGGGCCCTCACCGCTATCGGCCGGCAGGATATGGACTGCAGCGGCATTGTCTCCCTGCGGGAGGGGATCAGTGTAATCGGCTCCAGCTCCGACTATCTGCTTTTGGATGTAACAGACTGCCGGGCCAGTGTGGAGGTGGGGGAGATCCTCCCCTTCCGGCTGAACTATTCCGCGCTGCTCCGGGGATTTACCAGCCGGTACGTCCAGCGGGTATACCGATAATTCCTTTCATGACAGGGAGCGCTTTAAGGAGTACTTTGTTTATGAACCGCAGAATTCGCCAGACTGTTTTTCCGCTGTTGGCCGCCCTTATCTGGGGGACGGCGTTTTCCGCCCAGAGTGTGGCCTCCGGGCACCTGGGACCTCTGACCTTCAACGCCCTCCGCAACGTGATCGCCTTTCTTGCG
>CAJFUI010000026.1 GCA_904420145.1 uncultured Oscillospiraceae bacterium | reverse complement strand
GCTGAACGGCGGATTTCCACTGCCGCTGGAAAAAATAAAAGCGTATGTAGTTGACCGGTGCAATCTGCCGGATGGATATGATGTCAACACCTATGAAATTTTTCAGGGAACGCCGGCCAAGGTGCTGCATGGAGGCGAGATCATAGACATCGGAGGGAGAAGCATAGAAGTCTTGCACACGCCGGGACACGCTCCGGGGCATATGTGCTTTTGGGAGAGCGAAAGAGGTTCTCTCTATACAGGTGATTTGGTCTATAAGGGTACGCTCACGGCATGGTTTCCGTCCACAGATCCATGTGCCTATCTGCAATCTCTTGAGAGGGCTGCCGGACTGCCTGTAAAGCGGGTGTTCCCTGCCCACCATTCCCTGAACATTCAGCCGGAGCTCATCACCTGTATGCGGGACGCGTTCAGGCAGCTCCAAACAAATGGCCAGCTTCATCATGGCAGCGGGATCTTCCGCTATGGCGATTGGTCGGTATGGCTGTAAATCAGCTTCCCATTGATCGGGGCGCGGCAATCCCAACTGGGGCCGTCGATAAGGCGTGCAAGCACACTTGGTGCCTGCACGCCTCCTTTCTTTAAGATGAAGGGCGGCGTTGGGAGTGGGGCCTCCTGTAAGACCGTTTTCGACAAAAGCCCCCATTCTGATAAATTGTCTTGCAACGGCCCCCGACACATGCGTATAATGTTTTCGGAAAGCTCCTGTGCCCGCGCCTCCCAGCGCCGGGAGTCCCATGCGCTGAAAAAGCGCCGAGAAAAAACGGAAATTTTCCCGAAGGACAAAACCGATCCGCCCCTTTCCTGCACTATATGGTGTAAGCCATGGAAAGGAGGCTGATCCATGAGATACATGACCTTTTTTCAATTTCTCCGCCGCTGCCTCCTGCTGGATGCGGAGGAGCACACCTTGCCGCCGGCAATTTCAAAGCGTATAGGAGGGATGCTGCATGAAAATAGAGCAGGAGGAACTGCTAAGGCTGATCGAGAGGAGCAGGCAGGGCGATCAGGAGGCCCAGGCGACACTGGTACAGGCGGTCCAGAACCGGGTCTATTACCACTGCAAAAAGATGCTGAAAAATGAGACGGACGCTGAGGACGCCGCCCAGGATGTGCTGATTACCATGCTCACAAGCCTTGACAAGCTGAAGGAGCCCGCCGCCTTCTGGGGCTGGGTCAACGGCATCACCGCCAACCGCTGCAGGCATCTGCTGTCCGCCCCTCACAAGGAGTGGCAGATCCCCGAGGACGAAGAGGGCGGCTCCATGCTGGACGACATGGAGAATCTGGATGAGACATGGGTGCCGGACAAGGCGCTGGACAACGAGGAGACCCGCCGGATGATCCTTGGACTGGTGGATGAGCTGCCGCCGGAACAGCGCATGTGCGTGCTGTTCTACTACTACGACGAGATGAGCGTCAAGGAGATCGCGGCGGCCATGGATACCAGCGAGGGCACGGTGAAAAGCCGGCTGAACTACGCCCGCAGGTCCATCAAGAGCGGTGTAGAGGACTACGAGCGCAGCGGCATCAAGCTCTACAGCGCCAGCCCGATCCTGCTGCTCATCTACTTCCTGCGCCAAGAGGCGGCAACCTTCGGGTTGGATGGCGCCGCAGCGGCGGCTATGGCGGGACAGGTGCTTTCCCACGCCGGCACAGCTGCCGGAGGAGGCGCCGCAGCAGCGGGGACAGCCGGCACGGCTGCGGCAGAGGGAGGAGCCGCCGGTGCGGCGGCTGGTACGGTACCAGCAGCCGCTCCTTCTGTGGCGGCCGCAGAGGGGGCTGCAGCCAGTGCGGCCGCCGGTGCCGGTGCTGCGGCGGCCGGCGCCGGAACAGCCGCGGCAGCCGGGGTCTCCGCCAAGGTCATCGCTGCCGTCTTGGCCGGCGCCATCGCCATCGGCGGCGCTGCGGTGGGCCTCACCTCACGGTCCAATCAAGACAACACCCAGCCGCATGGAGAGATCACGCTGCCGTTTACGGAGGAGCCGTCCGGCCCGTCAGATCCCACGGCCTTCGGCGCCATCCACGGCTTTTCCATTGTGTCCCCCGAGACCTATGAGGGCCTGCCGGTGACCGTGGTCTTGGGCAATCCGGACCTGTCGGTCCTCCCCTCCTCCAGCAGAATCACCCCGCCGTTTGTCACTGTCAGCGAACCGGACGAGGAGGGCTATGTGACCTATACCGTCACCTACACCGTCAGCGCCGAGGTCCACATCGGCACCACGGGCAGCACCATCCTCTCCTACTCCATCATCGCCCAGGACTACAACCTCTACGACTACTACACCGGACGCCTCTACTTCCCGGATGAGCGGATGGACACGGAGCACTTGGCCCGGGCCGTGGGCTCCGCCGAGGTGGAGCGAAACGGGGAGAGCTTTGTCATCTCCTATGAGAAGAGCTGGACCAGCGGCGGCACCACGCCCCACGAGGGCTGGACAGCCTCCTCCCAGCCAGGGGTGTCCCAGGAGGTCCAGATCAACCCCTTCCAGGACGTCACCTACACCGTCCGGGTCCCGGCGGACTACGACGGGCTGCTGATCGGCGTCAATATCACCGACCCCGGGGACCCGGAGCAGACGATCACGGAGGAGTGGGATTTGGAGACGGAGGACCCGTCCCACTACCGTTTTATCAGTCTCAAGGAGGAGTCCACGAGCCTGCGCACGCAGCAGGCTCCCACCCCGGCAACCTGAGCGCCGCCGACATTTTACATAGTCTGAGGCCGCCCACAGGGGCGGCCTCAGACTGTCGAAAAACTCCCCCGCAGGGAAAGCCTCGCAGAGTTCCGTCATCCGCAGATGACGGAATCAAATGAAAATCCGTCATTTCCGGGGACACAAGGTGAATTGCCCCACAGGGGCAAGAGAAGGCCCTCTGGAGGGTACGCCTCGGAAATGACACTTCTCATGGCGGAAGGGGCGACTATTTCGCAAGAAATCGAGCCCCTTTCGCCATGCAACCTTTCTCGAAAAAGTGGCTTCGCCACTTTTTCGAAACGCTGACCGCCGCCCACAGGGGCGGCGGTCTTCTCTTTTGAAAAAATTTTGAATTTTTTTCAAAATCATAAAACCGGGAGGGGCCGAGCCAGCACTATTCATCAGAAAGCAAAAGAAAGGAGCCGCTCCCATGAAAGCACATACCGCCGTTCCCCCGCCCCTTTAACCCCCGGCACAGACCGCCGCCCCCAAGGGCCGCGGCGTCATTCAAACAGCGCGGCCAAGGGTTGACACCGCCGCAGAAACAACAAGAAATCCACAAAAACAAAGGAGAACAAAACCATGAAGAAGCTTGCGATTCTACTGACCACCTTCACCATGATGCTCACCCTGACCGCCTGCGGAAGCAGCCAGTGCCAGGCGGAGGGCTGCGAGAACGAGGTCTATCAGGACGGCTACTGCGAGTACCACTACGCGCTGGAGGTGGCCAAGGACACGGTGAGCAGCGCCGCCAACGACGTCCTGAATTCCATTTTTGGCGGCTGAGCCCCCTGCCGGCGTTCCCTCCCTCCCGATGCCCCTCCGCCATCCCCGGCGCCCCTGCCGCGGGGAAAAAGAAACGGCCCGGCAAAAGCCGAACCGCAGAAAAAACCGCTTGCGCTCTGCCAAATTATGCAGTACAATGGGCATAAGGCGAATGAAAAGGGCAGGACATGGGGGATGGCCGTCCCCCATGCCCCTATGCAGGAGATGACACCTCCCACACAGCAGAATTTCTGCGCCACCCCCATTATAATGAAACTTCCCCCTTTTTACAAGGGGAAATCTTTCATGGGCTTGTGTGCTGTATCGGGCTGTGCAGGGACTATCCCACCCTGCACAGCCCTTTTGTTCGCCCCGGCAGGAGCGCCCAGGGGGCCGGGAGAGGGATCCCGCCCCTTGGGAACGCCGGCGGGGCGGCAGCCTGCAGGTCCATTGGCATAGTTTGGCAGAGGCAGCCGTTATTTGATTCCTCTATTATAGAAAAGAAGGAGCAGTTATCATGAAGATGCGCAGATTGTTATCCCTCGCTTTAGCACTCACCCTGTCCCTTGCCTTGGCGTCCACCGCCCAGGCGGCGGACCTCACCTACGCGGTCACCGGCGGCAATCTCTACTTTGACGCCGGCACCGGCACCATCACCGACTGCGATACGACGGTGACCGCGGCGAATATTCCCGCGGAGATCTACGGCGTTCCTGTCACCGCCATCGGGCAAAACGCTTTTCATAGCTGTTCCAGCCTGACGGCCGTGACCATCCCCAGCACCGTCACCTCCATTGGTCAAAACGTTTTTTTTAACTGCACCTCCCTGACCAGCATCGTTATCCCCGACAGCGTTACGGAAATTAGGAACGATATGTTTAATGGGTGCACTTCCCTGTCCAATGTCCAGCTGAGCCGGAACCTGACGGCGATCCCTAATAGTATGTTTAGGTTCTGCACCTCCCTGACCTCCGTCACGATCCCCTCCGGTGTCACCAGCATTGGAGACGACGCCTTTCAGAGCAGCGGCCTGACCTCCATCACCATCCCTGACAGCGTTACAGAGATCGGTGACGATGCTTTTTCTTTCTGCGCCGACCTGCAAAGCGTGGATCTCGGCAGCGGCGTGGTCTACATTGGCTCCCGCGGTTTTGCAAGCTGCACCAGCCTCACTGATGTGACCCTGTCCCCGGCCATGACGGAGATCGGCTCGTCCCTGTTCCGGTTCTGTACTGCCCTGGAGGAGATCACCATTCATGAGGGCGTCACCCGCATCTGGGGTTTTGTCTTTGACGGCTGTTCCTCCCTGCGCTCCATTACCCTCCCCTCCACCCTCCGGCGTATCGGGACATATGCCTTGAATGGCACGGAGAGCCTGACTGATGTGTACTACAACGGCACCGTCGTGGGCTGGGGTTCCATTCGGGACGACGGCTACAATGACGTCTTGACCCGTGTCACCATCCACTTTGCTGAGCCGGTTGCCGGCTTCACCGACGTGACCACCGGCGACTACTACGCTGAGGCGGTGGAGTGGGCCGTGGCCCAGGAGATCACCAACGGCACCACCGCCACCACCTTCTCCCCTGACGACACCGTCACCCGCGCCCAGGCCGTCACCTTCCTCTGGCGGGCCATGGGCCGGCCGGAGCCCGCCGCCTCCGCCTCCACCTTCACCGACGTCACGAATCCGGATTCCTACTACTATGACGCGGTGCTCTGGGCCACGGAGCAGGGGATCATCAACGGCGTGGGCCAGGGGCGCTTTGACCCCAACGGCACCCTGCCCTATGACCAGATCCTGACCCTCCTCTGCCGGGCCTCCGGCGGCGACGCCAGCGGCAGCGACTGGTCCGCCGCGGCTGTGAACTGGGCGGCGGACAACGGCCTCACCGAGGGGCTCTCCTTCTTCGCCAAGGACAGCTGCCCCCGCGCCGACGTGGCCTACTGCCTGTGGAAGCAGCTGGCAGACTAAAGGACAGCCGCGCGAAAACACAAGAGGAGCGGCCCGCCTATCCCTTCCGGCGGGCCGCTCTCACTTCTTCAGAAAAATTTGCAAAATTTTTGCTATGCAAAAGCATAGCAAAATTGGCCATGTGCCGCTTTCAGCGGCACGGCCGTGAAATCAAAAACGCGTGGGCCGGGACGGCCCACATGCGCAAAAATTTCATGCGCTCCGGCTTTTGTCTGTGTTCGTGGTACGCTTTCAGCGCATGAAATTTTTTTGCGCGGGAATAAAACCCGCGGCCCTTTCCCCGGCACTATACCATAGAGCCAAGCAAAAAACATCTTTGTTCCCCGCCCAGATTCCTCCGCGCCGCAGAGCGGACCGGGCGGGGAGAGAAAGGAGCAACCTATGAAAAACTGGAAAGCACTGACCCAGAGGATCCTCCCCCTGCTGCTGGCTGTCGTCCTGCTGGCAGGGGTGATCCCCGCCACCGCCCAAGCGGTGGAAACCACCTCCGGCTTTACCGACGTGCAGTCCTCGGCCTACTACGCCGAGGCGGTGGAGTGGGCCATCGGCGAGAATATCACCAACGGCACCACCGCCACCACCTTCTCCCCCGACAGTACCGTCACCCGGCAGGAGGCTGTCACCTTCCTCTGGCGGGCCATGGGACGGCCGGAGCCCACCTCCTCCGTCTCTGTCTTTACCGACATCACCGACCGGAGCGCCTACTACTATGACGCGGTCCTCTGGGCCGCGGAGGAGGGGCTGGTCAACGGCGTGGGCGGCGGCCTTTTCGACCGGAAGGGTACGCTGACCTATGACCACATCTTCGCCCTCCTCTGCCGGGCCTCCGGCAGCGACGCCAGCGGCAGCACCTGGTCCGCCGATGCGGTGCGCTGGGCAGAGGACAATGGTCTCACTGAGGGGCTGCCATTCTCCGCTAAAGCCGGCTGCCCCCGGCGGGACGTGGTCTACTGTCTGTGGCAGCAGCTCTCCGACGGCACGGAGCCGGTGGATCCCGAGGAAGAGGAGGATCCCGCCGACCCGGAGCAGCCGGGCCTGCCGGACGAGGCCGGAGCCACATTGACCATCACCACCGGCTTTTTGGACAAGAGGTCCGCCATTGACATCAGCGATTTCAACCTGGAGGCCTCCCAGGCGGAGGCCCTGGCCCGGGAGATCGCGGACGTGGACGGGGCCAACCCCTACCACATCACCAGCTTAAACGCCTATGAGCAGGACGGCCAGATCGCCAAGACCCTGGCGGTATACTACACCAGCAGCCCCATCTCCGTCACGACTGTGGCGGCCAGCGACTGGCGCTATGTCTCTGACGCGGCCCTGGAGGAGGCCGAGCGGGTGGTGGACGAGGTCGTCACCTCCAATATGAGCGACTACGACGTGGTCAAGGCTCTCCACGACTATCTGGTCCTCAACTGCGATTACGACCAGCGGCTCTACACCGGCAATATGCCCTTCCTGTCCCACCAGGCTGAGGGCGCCCTGCTGGAGGGCGCCGCCGTCTGCTCCGGCTATGCCAAGGCCTATGAGACCCTTTTGGACACCGCTGGGATCCCCTGCGAGACCATCACCGGCTATGCCAACGGCTATCACGCTTGGAATTTAGTGGAGCTGGACGGCGAGTGGTACCACGTGGACGCCACCTGGGACGACCCCACCAACCGGGGCGGCGACTACATCCGGTATACCTACTTCCTCAAGAGCGATCTGGTGATGGTGAAGCGGAGCCACCGGAACTGGGAGGACCTCCACGCCTGCACCAGCACCAAGTACGACGAGGATCTGCTCAACTCGGTGGATCAGGCCATCGCCGATGAGCGGGAGAAGGACGTGAGCGGCATCCTCGACGCCTGCATCAGCGCCCTGCCCAGCCTTCCCACCTGGACCCAGGAGGAGCTGCAGGCCCTCTCGGACGAGGCCCTCAGCGCCGCCCAGACCGTGGTGATCGACCTCTCCGACTCCGGCTATGACTCCAACACCCTGTCCAAGTACCGCTACGATGTGATCGAGGCCATTACCGAGAGATACCCGGATCTGGCCCGCGGCTCCTTCAACTCCCGGGAGATGTGCTTTGAGTTCCGCCGGACCAGCGTGGAGGAGGAGATCCAGCGCCGCCGGGAGGTGAAGCAGGAGGAGCAGGAGCAGCAGCAGGCCCAGCAGGAGGCCGAGGACGCGGCTGCCGCCTTGGAGATCCAAGGACTCCTGGAGGAGGCCATCGCGGAGATGAACTGTGAGACCCAGACTATCACCCTCACCGGCTACACCGACAGAGCCATCAAGCTGGCCTGTGACAACATGCGCACCGCCGGGTACAGCTTTGGTGATTATACCTACAGCAGCACATGGAACGTCACCGACTACAACCTCAGTGCCAAATCCGGCGGGGTGGTGACCCTCACCAACAAAAAGTGGGCTGCGGAGGAGGAGCAGCGGTATCTTGACCAGATCGATGAGGCTCTCGACAACGGGGAGAACCGGATCGAACTCCAGCCCGGCAGCTATGCCGACGGCAAGGCCGGGTCCTACTACGCCAGCAGAGCGGCCACTGCGGCGAAAGCCAGCGGCTACACCACCCCCGGCGGCCTCGTCTGCGGCGCGGACTATGAGGTCACCGCCAGCGGGAGAAATGTGGACACGGGGATCTTCTCCCTGACGATCCGCTATCTAAATCCGGTGACGCTGACTGTGGAGGACTACGTTCAGCGGATCATGGAGGCTATTGAGGAGCGAAAGACCTACGTGGTGTTCCAGTATCAGGAGGGGGATGACAGCCTCGCCAACATTGAGGCCGCCACCAAAACGTTTTGGGATGAAAAGCCTACTGTGGACGGTCTTGACTATGGGACCGGCTACGGCCTGACCCGCGGCACCAACTATGACACCCAGACCTGCAGCATCACCATCCGATATTACGAATAAGCCGGATAGACCGGTCAAACAGGCGGCAGGTTCCTCCCCCGCCGAAGATCCTGCAAAATAAGCGCCGAGGGCGCGGCCTCTATCAGGAGGCCGCGCCCTTTTTTTGTCCCGGCGGTGTTTTTTAGCATTTTGGCAACAAAACGAAAGCAATTTCACCACAATCGAGGGGTAGGATAGCCTCACAAACAGGGGGCAGTCCCCAAAACGAAGAAAGTGAGTGAGCTGAGATGTGTGAAACCAGGAAGAACACCCAGAAGAAGATTGAGGAGGCAGTCGTCGGGACCTATCAAAAGATCGAGGACGCCGTGGTAGGGACCTATCAAAGAATTGAAAACGCCGTGGTGGGCGCCTATGAAAAGGTGGAGGCGGGCGCCGTGGACGGCTACAAGAAGGTGGAGAAAAAGTTTGTGGACGCTTTCCTTGAGAATACCGGGCGTTCAGAGGAGCCTTCCGCCCAAGAGGAGGGCGGTCCGGCGGACTCCTCCCGGGACTGGCAGCCGTGAGCCGGGGCCTTCCCGCGTCGGAGAGCGGCGCGGAAGCCCCGGGAATTTAACAAAACTGCAACGCAACAACAGCATTTGGCAAACAATCCCCGCGTAAACTGCGGACAATGCATCCCATTGGGAAAACAAACTGAAATTTGTGAGGAGAGATCGGAACATGATGGAAAAGCGCAGTGTTGTATTCATTTCTGTCTTAGGTACTTTGGGCGGCCTTCTGCTGGCCATCGGCATGTGCATGTGCCTTCTCCCGGAGTGGAATGCCTTTACCCCCGGCGTGGTGCTGGCCGTTATCGGCGCGGTGACGCTGCTGAGCATTTGGCCCATCTCCCGTAAGGCCTCCGGTAAGGGCATCCCCCATTTCACAGGCCTCCACTTTGCGGCCATACTGCTGGGACTTCTCGGCGCTTTAGCGCTGGGTGTCGGCCTTGTCCACTGCCTGCAGACGGTGACTACCTTTGGCCTCGCAGTGGGCATTGTGGGCATTGTGCTTCTGCTTCTGGCGGTTTTGGTGGGGCGCAAGGCCGCCGGCAAGAGCGCCATCGCCTTCAACGGCAAGCGGGTTTTGGCCTGCGCCATCGGCATCGTCGGCGCGCTGATTTTTGGCGCGGGCATGTGCCTGACCATGGTTTGGGGCTCCGCCTACCTGATCCCCGGGATCATCGTGGGCTGCGGCGGACTGCTGCTCTGCGTGCTCAACATGGTTCTGCGGCTGAACAATGGATCCAAAGCCCCATAAATCCGTCTGATACAGCAGCGGGAGGTTCTCCTCCCGCTGTTTTTTGTCCATGCTATGGGCCGCCCACCGGTCCGGTGCTCCGCAGGGGAGACTTTTTTTGCGCATTTTTCCGCAAAAAGCGGCATAGTTGCCGTTTAGCAGGTAAACTAAGGAAAACGGCTGAAAGGAGAAGATCATGGAACATAATATCATCTCAACCCGGCAG
>CAJFUI010000025.1 GCA_904420145.1 uncultured Oscillospiraceae bacterium | reverse complement strand
TGCGTGGGGATCAATCCACACTCAGACCGATATCCGCCCGGATGGCGGAGCGGAGGGCGACCATGTCCCCATCCTCCCAGAAGAAGAGGAGCTTCTCCTCCGCCACGGTGCTGCCAGTGGGTTTGTCCGCCAGGACAAAGACCGCGAAGGTGTCCGCGATGTCCTCGTGGAAGTAGTTGGCCCCGTAGCGGCTGACATAGTGGGTGGGGTTCTCCTCATAGTCGTTGACCCCCGTGTCCCCGAGGTCCGCCCAGAAACGGTCATAGAAGGCTTTGCGGAAGGAGCCATCGATAAAATTGACGGGGTCGTGGGTGGATCCCCCGGCGCTCAGGTCCACCTGTGTCTCATCCTCCAGCAGCACGTGGCCGTACTCATGGAGAATAGTGTAGGTCAGCTTGCTCCAGTCCCGCTTCTCGCCGTTCTCGTCGTAGACGTCGTAGTAATCGATACTGATAGCAAACTGGGTGTTGTCGTTGGTGCCGTCCTCCCGCTGAATGGGAGCGGTGTAGGCCAGCACATTGCTGGTGCCGTCGGTGAAGAGGTTGAACTCCGTGATCTTCTGCCGGGATTCCGCCGGCAGGATGGAGCAGAGATAGTCCCAGACGAGGGCGTCCTCCGGATCGGTGATCTCGGCCTCCCCATTGACCACCTGATAGGAGGAGAGGACGTTGGTGAGTCCCACGGAGTAATTGCCCACGCCGACGGTGCAGCTCCCATCCTCACCGGTGGACAGGGTAATGTATTTGCTGTAGACAACGTCTGCCCAACTGGTGCTGTCGGTGCTTTCCGTGGTGGGTTCTCCATACATGGCCTCGATCAGGGCGCGGACCTCCTCGGCGGTGTAGCCGGACTCGCCGGGGCGGATCTCGATGGACTCCAGGAAGCCGTTGCGGTACTGGTAGTAGGTGTTCATGGGTTCCTCGGCGTCAAACCACCGCATGGAGTAGCGGTAGGTCTCGTAGGTGTCGGTCCACCAACCGCCGGAGACGGTGCTTGTGTCCACCAGCTCCCCGGCGGCGCCGATATAGGCCTCACTGTCCTGCAGGGAACTGCCGAAGTAGATCACTGTCTGCCGCCGCTGCTGGTAGGTATAGCCGGCCCCTTGCTCTGACGCTACGGTTTGGTAGGAGGCGGTGTCCGGGGAGATGATCTCCTCCACGGCGGCGGTCACTGCCGCTGCGGCGCCGGCGATGGCATGGAGGTCCAGGTGGTTTGCCGTGTCAGCGGCGGAGTGGTAGAGGTAGCCCTGACCGTTCTGCATCACCAGCACAGATGGAATTCCCGCCAGCTGGAAGGAGGTGTGGTCGCTGGCGGTCTCCGCCGAGACGGTAAAGGTGCCGTTTTGCCGGCAGAGGAGATCGGTGAGGTAGTTGTTTTCTCCGTCCGTGGTGGCCAGCAGGGTGCCGCAGGAGCCGAGGCCCCCCAGCATGTCCAGCTGGATATCCCCGATCATGCGGCTGCGCTCCTCCTCCGACAGGGAGGCGGTGTAGAAGCGGGAGCCGTTTTTGCCGTTCTCCTCGTCGGTGAAGCTGATAAAGCGGAGCTCCGTATCCGTAGGCAGATCCTTCACTGCCTCGGCGACGGCCAGCAGCGCCGCCACGCCGGAGGCGTTGTCGTTGGCGCCGTAGGCGGTGGGCACGCTGTCATGGTGGGCGGAGAGAACTAAAATGTCAGCGTCCTGGGCCTCGGTGTTCTTCACAGCGATGACATTGGAACCGGTTCGTCCGGCGTCGTCGGTGTAGGGCTGCATGCTCACCTCGTAGCCCATCTCCTCAAAGCGCTGGACCAGATAGTCGGCGGCGGCCTGTTCCCCCTCAGAGCCGATGGGGCGGTGGAGGGCGGTCAGCTCATCTAAATCCTCCTGCAGCGCCGCCGTGTCGGGCAGCAGGGACAGCCGGTGGAGGAGGGTCACTGCCTCTGCCACGGTGATCTGGTCCTGGGGCAGGAGATGCCCTGTGTCATCCCCGCTGAATAGGCCGGTTTTCACTCCCCAGAGAAGGGCGTCCTCCGCATAGGAGGAGATGTCGGCCTCGTCGGCAAAGAGGGAGAGCTCCTCCCCCTGTACAGCAGCGGATCCCGCCTGCCGGTAGAGCAGGGCGGCAAAGTCCTGCCGGCTGACTGCCTGACTTGGCAGGTACTGTCCATTCCCCACCCCCTGTACGTAGCCCTGCTCTGCCGCCCAGGCGATGGCGGTCTCATAAGAGCCCGCCGTGTCGGTAAAGGGGCTCTCCGCCCCGCTCTCGGGCCGGCCCGCCGCCTCGTAGAGCAGCTGGGCGGACTGCCCCCGGGTCACGACAGCGTCAGGGGTTGATAAAAACTCCTCGCTCAGCTGCCGCTCCTGCGCCCACTGGAGGGCGGACTGCCCCCAAGCCGGCCAGAGGGCCGCCTGCACGGTGGTGCACAGCAGAGCCAGCGCCGCCATCCACGAAATGAGTCGTCTGCGCATGATGTTCCTTCCTTTCTTTTCCTGAGACCGCGGCGGAGAGCATATCAGGCTCCCGCCGCAGTGCGCTCAGCTTTGTATCCGTTATCATAGCATGGGCGAATAGCCGGGTCAAGCGGGCGCGGGAGAGAATCTGCTGATCGCCCTTTGGGGCCCTCTTGTGGGCGCCGCCATGGGCAGAGCGGGCACAGATGGAAAAAATTGGCCGGAAAAGGGCGGAAAAAAGCTTGACAATCTCTGGAGGAGATAGTACAATACCCTCAATGATGCTTAACGGCGTTATCTGTATACCATAAAATACGTTGACGGAATTATGCCTTGATTGGAGCGTTTCAGAGAGCCGGCGGCCGCTGTGAGCCGGTACCGAAGATCATGTGCAGTCTGCCTCCCGAGTAGAGTGCCCGAACAGAAATCAGTAGGGCGCTACGGTCGCCCCGTTACCGGCTAAGAGCTTGCTGGAGCTCCGAAGAAAGTGATCGTCTGCCTCTTTTGGGGTGCGATAATCAGGGTGGTACCGCGATAATTCGTCCCTGAAGCCGAAAGGCTTCGGGGATTTTTGTTTTTCAAGACGGCGCGGTTTTTATGGGATACGCGGATGTTTAGCGGCAAAGGAGGAAGTGAGCAGTATGCAAATGACAGGCGCAAAAATTCTTGTGGAGTGCCTTCTGGAGCAGGGGGTTGACACCGTCTTCGGCTATCCGGGCGGCACGATTTTGAATGTCTACAATGAGCTCTACAACTATACGGACCGGATCCGCCATATTTTAACAGCTCATGAGCAGGGGGCCAGCCACGCGGCAGACGGCTATGCCCGCTCCACCGGGAAGGTGGGGGTGTGCCTCGCTACCTCGGGCCCGGGGTGCACCAACCTGACCACGGGGATCGCCACCGCCCATATGGACAGCTCCCCCGTCGTGTTCATCACCTGCAACGTGACGGAGCAGACCTTGGGCAAGGACTCCTTTCAGGAGGTGGATATCACCGGCATCACCATGCCCATTACCAAGTGCAACTATATGGTCCGGGATGTCAACGAGCTGGCCGACGTGGTGCGGGAGGCCTTCGCCATCGCCCGGGGCGGCCGCCCGGGGCCGGTGCTCATTGATATTGTCAAAAACGTGACCGCGGAGACGGCGGAGTACACCCCGCTGCCTCGGGAGCTCCATACCACCCAGGGACGCTTAGGGGCCCTGGTGAAGCGGGCCTCCCACGACCTCAAGCTCCCTGAGCCGGATTTAGGGGATGTGGACAAGTTGGCGGACATGATCCGTCACTCGGAGAAGCCTCTTTTGATCTGCGGCGGCGGCGTGGTCCGCAGCCGGGCCCATCAGGAGTTTTTGAAGCTGGCGGAGAAGATCGACGCCCCGGTGGCCATCACCGTCATGGGAGCGGGCGGCTTCCGCGGCAGGAACCCCCTGACCACCGGCATGATCGGCATGCACGGCACCCAGGCCTCCAACATGGCCGTGGACAGCTGCGACCTGCTCATCGCCGTGGGCTGCCGGTTCTCCGACCGGGTGGCTTTGGACCCCAAGACCTTTGCCGAGCAGGCCAAGATCGTCCAGATCGATATCGACCGCTCGGAGATCAACAAGAACGTACAGACCGACCACCACATCATCGGCGACGCCAAGCGGGTGCTGCAGCTGCTGGACGAGCGGTTGGAGCAGATGGACCACACGCCTTGGAAGGACTATGTGTTCTCCTTCAAGACGGAGACGGAGTACGACGAGGGCGGCCACACCCTGACACCTAAGCAGATCTCCGACGTCATCGCCCGGCTGTGTCCCCAGGACACCATGGTGGCCACCGACGTGGGCCAGCACCAGATGTGGGTGGCCCAGCATTTCCACTACGATTATCCCGGCCAGCTGATTACCTCCGGGGGGTTTGGCACCATGGGCTTCGGCCTTGGGGCCGCCATCGGCGCCAAGATCGGCAATCCCGAGAAGACGGTGATCCACGTCACCGGCGACGGCTCCTTCCGCATGAACTGCAACGAGCTGGCCACCGAGCAGTACTACAAGCTGCCCATTATCACCATTATCTACGACAATAGGACCCTGGGCATGGTCCGCCAGTGGCAGACCCTGCTCTATGATAAGCACTACTCCCAGACCACGCTGGATCGGGGGCCCGACTTTGTGAAGCTGGCGGAGGCCTACGGCCTGAGCGGCCGGCGGGTGGCCAGCGTGGCGGAGCTGGAGACGGCGGTGAAGGAGGCCCTCTCCTGCGGCCACGGCTATGTCATCGACTGTGTCATCGATATGGATGAGATGGTGCGCCCCATGGTCCCCGGCGGAGAGCGCATCACCCGGTTCCTTGTGGACTGATGGGGAAGGAGGAAATTATGGATCAAGTGATGAGACGGTCTCTGTCCGTGCTGGTAAATAATGAGGCGGGGGTTTTGTCCCAGGTGTCCCGCCTATTTTCCCGAAAGGGCTACAATATTGAGTCCCTGGCCGTGGGGACCACCGACGACCCGGAGGTCAGCCGCATTACCATTGAGGTCTTGGCCGACGAGAAGCACATCGAGCTGCTGTGCAACCAGCTGCGCAAGCTGCTGCCGGTCCACTCGGTGAAGCTGCTCAACCCTGAGCGCTCCCTGCGCCGGGAGCTGATTCTCCTGAAGGTGAAAACCGAAACCAGCGAGGTCTGCAACCGGGTGATCCAGGTGGCCAACATTTTCCGCGCCTCGGTGATCGACGTGTCCCCCACAACGCTGACCATCGCCATGATCGGCGAGGAGCGGAAGGCGGACGCCATCGTGGACTTAGTGAAGGAGTTTGGCATCCTCGAGCTGGTGCGCACCGGCATGGTGGCGCTGGAGCGGGGTACTGATACTAT
The DNA here is from genome assembly GCA_904420145.1 of uncultured Oscillospiraceae bacterium. Taxonomy (GTDB): domain Bacteria; phylum Bacillota; class Clostridia; order Oscillospirales; family Oscillospiraceae; genus CAJFPI01. Next base: position 13,231 of record CAJFUI010000025.1, on the reverse strand, counting down.
CTATGATGTAACCAAAGAAAAAGGAGAGTTCGATTATGGCAAAAATGTACTATGAGAAGGACTGTGACCTCGGCAAGCTGGACGGCAAGAAGATCGCCATCATCGGCTACGGCTCCCAGGGCCATGCCCATGCGCTGAACCTGAGGGACTCCGGATGCGATGTGATTGTGGGCCTGCGCAAGGGCGGCAAGTCCTGGCCTGTGGCGGAGAAGGACGGCTTTCAGGTGATGACCGTGGCCGAGGCCACCAAGGCTGCGGATGTGATCATGATCCTCATCAACGACGAGGCCCAGGCGGACATGTACAATAAGGACATCGCCCCCAACCTCACCGAGGGCAAGGCCATCGCCTTCGCCCACGGCTTCAACATCCGCTATAAGCTCATCGTGCCCCCGGCCGGCGTGGATGTGTTCATGGCCGCCCCCAAGGGCCCGGGCCACACCGTCCGCAGCCAGTATGTGGCAGGCAAGGGCGTGCCCTGCCTGATCGCCGTGGAGCAGAACGCCACCGGCAAGTGCTATGACATCGCTCTGGCCTATCTGGCGGGCATCGGCGGTGCCCGTGCCGGCATCATGGAGACCACCTTCCACGACGAGACCGAGACCGACCTGTTTGGTGAGCAGACCGTGCTGTGCGGTGGCGTGGTGGATCTGATGCGCTGCGGCTTTGAGGTGCTGGTGGAAGCCGGGTACGAGCCGGAAAATGCCTACTTTGAGTGCATCCATGAGATGAAGCTGATCGTGGACCTGATCAACAAGGGCGGCGTGGCCGCTATGAACTACTCCATCTCTGACACCGCGGAGTTCGGCGAGTACGTCTCCGGTCCCCGGGTCATCCCCCACGAGGAGACCAAGGCCCGTATGCGCGCGGTTCTCTCCGACATTCAGGACGGCACCTTCGCCGGCCGCTGGATCGCTGAGAACAAGAACAGCCGCACCTTCTTCAACTCCAAGCGCGACGCGCTGGCCAAGCACCCTATGGAGGTCGTGGGACAGCGCCTGCGCGAGCAGATGCTCTGGAAGAACGACTCCAATTTGGACACCGCTTCCAACTGAGTGAAACGGCGTCGCCCGCCCCGGGCGAAGTCCCGGGGCGGGTGATGCCGACATCAAAAAAGCGACTATGTCGCTTTTTTGAAAAAGTTGCGGCCCACTACGCGCAAGCTTTGTCCGCAGCAGGCGGCCAAAGCCCACACTTGGGGCCAAGATGTGTTTTCTCTGACGCACACCCTCCAGAGGGCCTTCTTTTGCCCCTTTAGGGCAATTCACCTTGTGTCGCCAGAGAAAACTAACTTGATTTTTTCGCGGCGTGCGCGCCACAAACTTTACGAGATTGTGGCGGGTGATTTCCACCCGGAGGATATCCTCCGGCGGCAGAAACTCCCTTGAATCTATAAAAAATAGGATGGAGGATCCCCTATGCGTTCTGATCAAATCAAAAAGGGCGTGGAACGCGCCCCCAACCGCTCGCTGCTCTATGCGCTGGGTTTAACGGAGGAGGAGCTCTCCAGGCCTATTGTGGGCGTTGTCTCCTCCTACAACGAGATTGTCCCCGGCCATATGAACCTGGACAAGATTGCCGAGGCGGTGAAGGCGGGCATCCGCGCCGCCGGCGGCACACCCATTCTGTTTCCCGCCATCGCCGTCTGCGACGGCATCGCGATGGGCCATGTGGGCATGAAGTACTCCCTGGTGACACGGGACCTGATTGCCGACTCCACCGAGGCCATGGTGCTGGCCCACCAGTTTGACGGCCTCGTGATGATTCCTAACTGTGATAAAAACGTGCCCGGCCTGCTGATGGCCGCGGCCCGACTGAATATTCCCACCATCTTCTGCTCCGGCGGACCCATGCTCGCCGGACGGCTGATCGACGGGCGGCGTACCTGCCTGAGCCACATGTTTGAGGCGGTGGGCGCCTATAAGGCCGGCAAGATAGATGAGGAGGGCGTGCGGGACTATGAGGAGAACGCCTGCCCAACCTGCGGCTCCTGCTCCGGCATGTACACCGCCAACTCCATGAACTGCCTCGCCGAGGCCATCGGCATGGCCCTCCCCGGCAACGGCACTATCCCCGGGGTCTACTCCGCCCGTCTGCGGCTGGCCAAGCACGCCGGCATGCAGGTGATGGAGCTGATCCGCCGAGATATCCGGCCCCGGGACATTATGACCACCGCAGCCTTCCACAACGCCGAGACGGTGGATATGGCCCTCGGCTGCTCCACCAACACCATGCTCCACCTCCCCGCCATCGCCCATGAGTGCGGCATGGAGCTGGATTTAGACATGTCCAACGAGATTTCCGCCAAGACGCCCAACCTCTGCCACCTGGCCCCGGCCGGCGACACCTTTATGGAGGATCTGGACCAGGCCGGCGGCGTCTACGCCGTCATGAAGGAGCTGACAAAGGCAAGCCTCTTGGACCTGTCCGTGATGACCGTCACCGGCAAGACCATGGAGGAGAACCTTGCGGATGTGGAGAACCGGAACCCCGCCATCATCCGGCCCATTGACAACCCCTACTCCAAGACCGGTGGCATCGCCGTTTTGAAGGGCAATTTGGCCCCTGACGGCTGTGTGGTCAAGCAGTCGGCGGTGGCGCCGGAGATGATGGTCCACGAGGGCCCCGCCCGGGTCTTTGACTCCGAGGAGGAGGCCATCGCCGCCATTTACGACAAGCAGATCCACCCCGGCGATGTGGTGGTGATCCGCTACGAGGGGCCCAAGGGCGGTCCCGGCATGCGGGAGATGCTCAACCCCACCTCCGCCATCGCGGGCATGGGGCTGGACAAGGATGTGGCCCTCATTACCGACGGGCGCTTCTCCGGCGCCACCCGGGGCGCCTCCATCGGCCATGTCAGCCCCGAGGCGGCGGCCGGCGGCGCCATCGCCCTTGTGGAGGAGGGGGACCGCATCGCCATCGACATCCCCAACTGCAGAATTGAACTGAAGGTCCCCGACGAGGAATTGGCCCGCCGCCGGGCGGCGTGGCGCTGCCCGGAGCCCAAGATCAAGACCGGCTATCTGGCCCGCTACGCCAAGCTGGTCTCCTCCGCCGACAAGGGCGCGATTTTACAGGGCTGAAAGGAGAAAACACCATGAAACGGATTAAGATATTCGACACCACCCTCCGGGACGGCGAGCAGTCTCCGGGCTGCAGCATGAACCTGCAGGAGAAGCTGGAGGTAGCCCAGTGCCTGGAGCGGCTGCGGGTGGATGTGATCGAGGCAGGCTTTGCTATCGCCTCCCCGGGGGACTTTGAGTCAGTGCAGTCCGTCGCGCGGACCATCAAGGACTGCACCGTGGCCTCTCTGGCCCGGGCCACCAAGAAGGACATCGACACCGCTTGGGAGGCCGTCAAGGAGGCGGCGGATCCCCGGATCCACCTCTTCCTCGCCACCAGCCCCCTCCACATGGAGTATAAGCTGAAGATGACGCCTGAGGAGGTGCTGGAGCGGACGGCGGAGATGACCGCCTACGCCAAGCGCTACACCTCCAATGTGGAGTTCTCCGCCGAGGACGCCACCCGCAGTGATCCGGAGTTTTTGGCCAAGATCGTCCGGGCGGCTATCCGCGCCGGCGCCACAGTGGTCAACCTCCCCGACACGGTGGGCTACACCACCCCCGCCGAGATGCAGGCACTGATCGCCTACGTCCTCGAGCAGGTGGAGGAGGCCCATGAGATTGAGCTCTCCGTCCACTGCCACAACGACCTGGGCATGGCCGTGGCCAACTCCCTCGCCGGCGTGCTGGGCGGCGCCACCCAGATCGAGTGCACCATCAACGGCATCGGCGAGCGGGCGGGCAACACCTCCATGGAGGAGGCGGTGATGGCCATCCGCACCCGCGCGGACGTGTACGACGCCGCCACCAATATCGACACCACCCAGATCTACCGTGCCAGCAAGACCGTCTACGACATCATCGGCCAGTCGGCCCCGCTGAACAAGCCCATTGTGGGCAAGAACGCTTTCCTCCACGAGAGCGGCATCCACCAGCACGGTGTGCTGGCCAACAAGAAGACCTACGAGATCCTCACGCCGGAGTCCGTGGGCGTCCGGGTCAACAGCATCGTCCTTGGAAAGCACTCGGGCAAGCACGCGGTGGAGAGCCAGCTGCGGCAGATGGGCTATGACCTCACCCCCGAGGAGCTGGTCCGCTGCTTCGAGGAGTTCAAGGTGCTCTGCGACAAGAAAAAGGTGATTACCGACGCGGACCTGGAGGCGCTGGTCAGCCACAACACTCGCGCCACAGAGAGCGAGGACGGCTACAAGCTGGATTGGTTCGCTGTCCACACCAGTAACTTCACCACCGCCACTGCTACCATCAGCCTTAAGCGGGGGGACGAGCGCTTTGAGGAGGTCTGCCTCGGCGACGGGCCCATCGACGCGGCCTGCCTCGCCATTGACAAGATCATCCAGCCCGAGCCCCACTCCTTTGAGATTTTGAACATCAAGTCCATCTCCGAAGGGAAGGACACCCTTGGGGACGTGAATATCCGCCTGAGTGCCCACGGGCGCAGCTTCAGCGGCCACGGGCTGTCCACGGATATTATGGAGGCCAGTATCCTGGCCTACTTAGAGGCGGCCAACCGGCTGATGGCCTATACCAAGAGACATAAGGAGGAGGAATAAAGCCATGGGAATGACAATGACCCAGAAGATCCTCGCCGCCCACGCAGGGCTGGATTCAGTCCGCGCCGGCGATTTGATCGAGGCCAAGCTGGATCTGGTCCTCGGCAACGATATCACCACCCCCGTCGCCATCACCACCTTTGACCAGGCGGGGTTCACCAAGATTTTTGACAAGGACAAGATCGCCATTGTTCTGGACCACTACACCCCCTGCAAGGACATTAAGTCCGCCCAGCTGTGCGATCAGGCCCGGAAATTTGCCAAGCGCTTTGGTATCACCCACCTCTATGACGTGGGAACGGTGGGCATTGAGCACGCCCTGCTCCCGGAGAAGGGCCTGACCGCCCCCGGTGAGCTGATTATCGGCGCGGACTCCCACACCTGCACCTACGGGGCCCTCGGGGCCTTCTCCACCGGCGTGGGCTCCACGGATATGGCCGCCGGCATGGCCATGGGGGAGAACTGGTTCAAGGTGCCCTCCGCCATCCAAGTGGTGCTCAAGGGGAGCCTGCGGCCCTTCGTCAGCGGCAAGGATGTGATCCTCCACCTGATCGGTGAGATCGGCGTAGACGGCGCGCTGTACCAGTCCCTGGAGTTTACCGGGGAGGGCGTGGCCAGCCTCTCCATGGACGACCGCTTTACCATCGCCAACATGGCCATCGAGGCCGGGGCGAAAAACGGCATCTTCCCCGTGGACGACAAGACCATCGCCTATATTGAGGGCCGGGTGAACCGCCCCTACACCGTCTATGAGGCGGACGCGGACGCGGAGTACACCCGCACGGTGGTCATCGATCTGGACCAGCTGGAGCCCACGGTGTCCCTGCCCCATCTGCCCTCTAACACCAAGACCATTGGCGAGGCGGCGGGCCTGCCCATCCAGCAGGCGGTCATCGGCTCGTGCACTAACGGCCGCATCTCCGATCTCCGTGCCGCCGCGGAGGTACTCAAGGGCAAGAAGGTGGCCGACGGCGTGCGCTGCATCGTGATTCCCGCCACCCAGGCGATCTATTTGGAGGCCATCCACGAGGGGCTGGTGGACATCTTCATTGAGGCCGGTTGCGCCGTCTCCACCCCCACCTGCGGCCCCTGCCTCGGCGGCCATATGGGGGTCATGTGCGAGGGAGAGCGGGCTGTGACCACCACCAACCGCAACTTCGTGGGCCGTATGGGCCATGTCAAGAGCGAGGTCGTTTTGGCCAGCCCCGCCGTGGCCGGCTGCCTGGCCGACCCGAGAGGATAGGAGAAAGGAGAATACACCATGGTAAAAGGCACTGTGTTTCAATATGGCGACAACGTGGATACCGACGTGATCATCCCCGCCCGGTACTTAAACGCCCCCTCCCCGGAGGAGCTGGCCAAGCACTGTATGGAGGATATTGACCCCAGTTATGCTGCCTCCGTCAAGCCCGGAGACATCATCGTGGGCGGCTGGAACTTCGGCTGCGGCTCCTCCCGGGAGCACGCCCCTATGGCCATTCAGGCCAGCGGCGCCGCCTGCGTCATCGCCGCCAGCTTTGCCCGCATCTTCTACCGCAACGCCATCAACATCGGCTTCCCCATCCTCGAGTGTCCGGAGGCGGCCGCCGCCATCCACAGCGGCGACACTGTCTCCGTGGATTTTGCCACCGGCAAGATCGTGGACGAGACCACCGGCGAGACCTTCCAGGCCACCGGTTTCCCCCCCTTCATCGAGGAGATTATCCGCCATGGCGGCCTTTTGAAGTATCTCAAGGCCCGCCAGGACGGCTGAGGAGGGCTTTGGTATGGAGTATCAGATCGCGTTGATCCGGGGCGACGGCATCGGCCCGGAGATCGTGGACAGCGCAGTGCGCGTCCTTGGGAAGGTGGGGGAGAAGTACGGCCACACCTTCCGCTGTACCCCCTATTTGGCGGGAGGCTGCGCCATCGACGAGACGGGCGTCCCCCTGCCGGAGGAGACGGTGGCGGCCTGCAAAGCCGCCGACAGCGTCCTCCTTGGCGCCGTGGGCGGCCCTAAGTGGGATCAGAATCCCGCCGGGCTGCGGCCGGAGAAGGCCCTGCTGGGCCTGCGGGCTGCCATGGGCCTCTACACCAACCTGCGCCCGGCCAAGCTGTACCCCGCTCTCGCCGGGGACTGCCCCCTGCGGCCTGACATTGTGGCAAACGGCTTTGACATGGTCATCGTCCGGGAGCTTACCGGCGGCATCTACTTTGGCGAGCGTGGCCGCCGGGAGGGTAAGTACGGCCCGGAGGCCTACGACACTGAGGCCTACAGCGTCATGGAGGTGGAGCGCATCGCCCGGGTGGCCTTCGAGACCGCCCGCAAGCGCCGCCGCCACGTGACCAGCATCGACAAGGCTAACGTGCTGGAGACCTCCCGGCTGTGGCGGGAGACGGTCCACCGCGTCGCGGCGGACTATCCCGACGTGACGTGTACGGATATGCTGGTGGACAACGCCGCCATGCAGCTGGTGCGCAATCCCGCCCAGTTTGACGTGGTGGTCACCAGCAATATGTTCGGGGACATTCTCTCCGACGAGGCCTCCCAGATTACCGGCTCCATCGGCATGCTCCCCTCCTCCTCCCTTGGGGACGGCACACGGGGGCTCTACGAGCCCATCCACGGCTCCGCGCCGGACATCGCCGGGCAGGACAAGGCCAACCCCATCGCCACCATTCTCTCCGCGGCCATGATGCTGCGCTACTCCTTCTCCTTAGGAGAGGAGGCTGCCGCCATCGAGGCCGCCGTGGACCGGGTGCTCAACGCCGGCTGGCGCACCAGCGACATCGCCGGGGAGGGCGCGGCAGCCATCGGCTGCACGGCCATGACCGACAAGATCATCGGGGAGCTGTGAGAGATGTACCGGGAGATTTCGAAACTGCTGCTCTACAGCAGCCTTGGGGAGGACAGCATCCTCCTGCGCATGGGGGAGATCTGGCGGGACTGGGAGACGGGGAAGAGCGACCGCGCTGACCTCACCCGGCGGATCTACCAGCAGGTCAAGCGCATATTGGATGTGGCCACCAAGTACGGCTTCAACACCAATTTGTGGCACAACTACCTGACCTTCGTCCTGGTGACCAACGAGAACTCCTTCACCCTCACCGCTGAGCGGGTGGGGGCGGGGGACGGCTCAGTAAACCACTTTGCCAAGAACGACTTCGCCGCTTTCATGGAGCTGTTCCGCTTCGACTTCGGCCCCCTGGAACGCGACCTGGGGATCGATTGCTTTACTACGCTGTGCCACTACAGGGCACTGGTGAAGCAGGAGAAGAACTACTACCGCAGCGTCAGCGAGCGGGTGCAGGAACTGAGTCTGCGCCTCGCCGCGGCCAAGGATGTGGAGGAGTTTTTCACGCTGGTCACGGAGTTCTACCGCGCCTACGGCGTGGGCATGTTCGGCTTGAACCGGGCCTTCCGGATCCAGAGCGAGGGCAGCGGCGTGGCGTTTCTGCCCATCAACAACACGGACAAGATCCTCTTGTCGGACCTGATCGGCTACGAGCTGCAGAAGAAGGAGCTGGTGGCCAACACGGAGGCCTTCGTGCAGGGCCGCCCGGCCAACAACGTCCTGCTCTACGGCGACGCCGGCACCGGCAAGTCCTCCAGCGTCAAGGCGCTGATCAACGAGTACTACGACTCCGGCCTCCGGATGATCGAGATCTACAAGCACCAGTTCCGCTATCTCTCCGCGGTGATCGCCGCCATCAAGAGCCGGAACTACCGCTTTATCATCTACATCGACGATCTGTCCTTCGAGGAGAATGAGGTGGAGTACAAGTTCCTGAAGGCTGTCATCGAGGGCGGGGTGGAGACCCGGCCGGATAACATTTTGATCTACGCCACCTCCAACCGCCGCCACCTGATCAAGGAGATGTGGCAGGACCGGGACGACATGGAGTACCAAGGGGAGCTCCACCGCTCCGACACCCTGGAAGAGAAGCTCTCCCTGTCGGCCCGCTTCGGCGTCACCATCAACTTCAACGCTCCCAACCGCCAGCAGTACTACGATATCGTCAAGGGCCTGGCGGAGCGGCAGCTCCGCACGGACCTGAGCGAGGAGGAGCTGCTGCGGCTGGCCAACCGCTGGGAGATCCGCCACGGCGGCATCTCCGGCCGCACCGCCCAGCAGTTTATCAACTACTTAGCCGGCAAAGCACCGGAGAGCGGCGGAAAGTAGCCGGAGCGGCAAGGGACCCTTATTGTACGGGGAAGCAGCCTGTTTGCGGGAATAGAGCAGGCTGCTTTTCTTGTGGGAGAAAGACCACCCCTGCAGTTTCCTCTTTGAGGGGGCGGGCCTTTTTGAGACGCGGCTATATCGATAAAAAGCGGCAGAGGTTGGCTCCGTATTGCCAAAAAGCGAAAGAAATATTTGACAAATTGCCCTTTCCCGCTATAATCGTATGATGTGCCCCTTCGGGGCGGCAGATAGGGAAAGGGGAAGAAAGATGGATCTGACCAATGTGATGAACTGTATGGGGACGCTGTTTCTCTTAATTGCGGTTGGGTTTGTATGCAATAAGGTGGGTATCCTCCATGAGGAGGCTAAGCGCAGCCTCTCCAGACTGGTCATCAACGTAGCCATGTCGGCTATGACCATCGATTCCATTGTCAACACGGATGTCTCCCTCACCGGCAGCACGGTAGCGGAGCTGATAGAAGCCATCGCCGTCTACTACGGAGCCCTTTTTCTGCTGGGACTGGCCTTCAGCTTCCTGGTGGCCCCTCGGGGGAAGGAGCGGGGGCTGTACCACTTTATGACCCTTTTTGGGAATATCGGTTTTTTGGGCTATCCGCTGGTGACCGCCCTGTTCGGGGAGGGGGCATTGTTCTATGTGGCGCTGTTCAACATCCCCTTTAATCTGCTGCTCTATACCTATGGGGTGGTTTTGGTCCGGGGAAAAGAGCAGGGGAGAGCAGAAGGATCCTTTTGGAAATCCATGCTCAACGCCCCGGCTGTCGCCTCGGTGGCGGCGATCGTTTTGCTGCTGCTGGGCGTCAAGCTGCCCACGGCAATCGCAGACGCCCTGTCCTATATCGGTGATATGACCATCCCGGGGGCTATGCTGGTGGTGGGCGCGTCCCTGGCGGCAGTGCCCATGGGTCCCGTGTGGAAGGAATGGCGGCTCTATGCCCTGTCCGCTGTGGTGCTGCTGGTGCGGCCCGTGGTGGTTTGGGTGCTGCTGCGCCTGTTCATACAAGACCCGGTGATTTTGGGCGTCAGCGTCATGCTGGCGGCTACTCCGGTAGCCGCTAATACCACGGCGCTGTGCATCGAATACCGCGCCGACGAGGCCCTGGCCTCCGGCGGCGTATTTCTCACGACGCTGCTCTCCTTGGCGACTATTCCCGCAGTAGCCATGCTGCTCTGAGGGGAGCTCGGCCTTAGGGGCCGGTTGGACGAATGAATAATAAATGGGAGGAACCGGTTATGGAAGCATTTCGGGAAGAGCATGATACCATGGGTATCGTGCGGGTGCCGGCGGCACACCAATGGGGTGCCCAGACCCAGCGCAGCTTGGAGAATTTTCCTATCGGTCATGAGACTATGCCCTCGGAGATCATTCGGGCCTTTGCTCTTTTGAAAAAGGCGGCGGCCAATGCCAATCTCTCCTGCGGTAAGCTCACCGGGGATCAGTGCGAGGCTATCACCGCCGCCTGCGACGAGATTCTTGCCGGCCGGTGGCAGGAGGAGTTTCCGCTGAAGGTTTGGCAGACCGGCAGCGGCACCCAGAGCAATATGAACGTCAACGAGGTCATTGCCCATCTGTGCGCGGCCCGAGGGGTCAATGTGCACCCCAACGACCACGTCAACGCCTCCCAGAGCTCCAACGACACCTTTCCCACGGCCATGCATATCGCCGCCGTCTGCTGCCTCTCCGAGAAGCTCCTGCCCGCTCTTGATGCCCTCGCCGCCGAGCTGGGCCGGCTGGAGGGGGAGAACCAAGATGTGATTAAGATCGGCCGCACCCACCTGCAGGATGCGGTGCCCCTGCGCTTCTCCCAGGAGATCAGCGGCTGGCGGACTATGGCGGAGGAGAGCGGGAGGATGATCCGCTCCGCCATGGAGCACCTGCGCTATCTGGCCCTGGGCGGCACCGCCGTGGGCACCGGGCTCAACGCACCGGCCGGCTTTGGCGAGAAAACCGCCGAACTATTGAGCGAGTACACGGGCCACGCCTTTTATACCGCGCCCAACAAGTTCCACGCCCTCACCAGCAAGGACGCCCTTGTCTTTGCCCACGGGGCCCTGAAAGCCCTGGCTGCCAATTTGATGAAGATCGCCAACGACGTCCGCTGGCTTGCCAGCGGCCCCCGCTGCGGGCTGGGGGAGATCACTATTCCGGAGAACGAGCCGGGCAGCTCCATTATGCCCGGCAAGGTCAATCCTACCCAGTGCGAGGCGGTGACCATGGTGGCCGTGCAGGTGATGGGCAACGACGTGGCCGTGGGGATGGCCGCCAGCCAAGGGAACTTTGAGCTCAACGTGTTTATGCCGGTGTGCGCCTACAACTTTCTCCAGTCGGCGGAGCTGCTCGCAGACGCTATGGACTCCTTCCGCCGACGCTGCCTCTCCGGACTGCGGGCCAACCGGGGCCGGATGGAGGAGCTGCTGCAAAACTCCCTCATGCTGGTCACCTGCCTGACGCCCCTGATCGGCTACGAGCAGGCAGCCGCCTGCGCCAAACAGGCCCACCAAGAAGGACTGACCCTCCGGGAGGCGGTGCTCCGCAGAGGGGTGCTCACGCCGGAGGAATACGACGCCGCAGTGGACCCTGTGAAGATGGTATGAGATCCGAGCTGTCTGTATAAAGCGGACATATCGTGAGGAGAGTGTGCGCTATACGGCGAACTGTCCGCAAAATAAAGACAATTACCTAACTATATGTAATTCTTTATGAAACATTAACGAATTTTGATAAATTTTTAGCAAAAGCACTGTTGAGCTTCTGTAAAGATTGGTATATGATTATTATGGAAGTATTTTGTTGGGCGGCCACGGAATGTTCCTTCGTAAGACTTGGCAAAATACAAAAAAAGATGCTTATTAGAAGAAGGAGTGTGTGCGCATGAGCAAAATAACGATTATTGGCGCCGGCAGTGTCGGCGCGACAATTGCCAATGACGCTGTGATTATGGGGATCGCCAGTGAGGTTGTCCTGATTGATGTGAAAAAGGACAAGGCCTACGGCGAGGCGCTGGACATCTACCAGGGCACCAGATACTGCAGCCCCGCTATTGTCCGCAGCGGCGACTATGCTGACGCCGAGGGGTCCGACATTGTCGTCATCACCTCCGGTATTGCGAGAAAGCCCGGTCAGTCCCGGCTGGACTTGATCCAGACCAACGCCGGCATTATCAAGGATATCACCAAGCAGATCGTGGCCCATGCGCCCGATGCCATTTTTATCATTGTGTCCAATCCGGTGGATGTGCTGACCTATATTTTCCACCGCGCCTCCGGTATCCCGGAGAACCGCATCATCGGTACCGGGACGTCCCTTGACACCGCCCGGCTGCAGACGGAACTGGCCCGGTATTTCCACATCACCCCCCGGAATGTCCATGCCCACGTCTATGGTGAGCACGGGGACTCCTCCTTTGTGCCATGGTCCCTGGCTCGCATTGGCAACAACCGGATTGAGGATCTCAAGCGGATGGGATCTAAGGGTGTGCCGACGGACTGGGATTACAACTATGAGGCTATGGAGAACTTTGTGCATAACTCCGGCGCCGAGGTGATTCGCACCAAGGGCGCTACCTTCTATGCCATCGCTATCTCTGTCTGTAACATCTGCAAGTGCATCCTCACCGGCATCGGCACCGCTCTCACCGTCTCCACCATGATGCACGGGGAGTACGGCATTGACGACGTCTGCCTGAGCACCCTCACCGTGGTGGACCGCAAGGGCGTCTGCTACAAGGTTCCCAATGAGCTGACGGAGGAGGAGCTTCGGAAGCTGCGCAACAGTGCGGACCGGCTGAAGGAGGTCATTGCCCAAGTCAATCTCTGAGACCGGGCGAAGCCGGCGGCAGAGCTTGTTTTCAAATGGTCCGCTGCCGCCCTATTGGATTCAATACGAGGAAAAAACCAACGATAAGGAGGAGCTTATACTATGGATTACGCAAAGGAGAGCTTGCGCCTCCACGAGGAGTGGAAGGGCAAGATTGAGGTGATCGCCACCGTGCCGGTGAAGACCAAGGAGGATCTGTCTCTGGCCTATACCCCCGGCGTGGCCCAGCCCTGCTTGGAGATCCAGAAGGATATCAGCAAGAGCTACGACCTGACCCGGCGGCACAACCTGTGCGCCGTGATCACCGACGGCAGCGCTGTTTTGGGCCTGGGCGACATCGGCCCTGAGGCGGGCATGCCCGTCATGGAGGGCAAGTGCGTCCTCTTTAAGGCCTTCGGCAATGTGGATGCCTTCCCCCTCTGTGTCAAGACCAAGGACGTGGACGAGTTCGTGGAGACCGTCTACAACATCTCCGGCTCCTTTGGGGGCATCAACTTAGAGGATATCGCCGCCCCCCGCTGCTTTGAGATCGAGCGCAAGCTGAAGGAGAAGTGCGACATCCCCATCTTCCACGACGACCAGCACGGCACCGCCATCATC
>CAJFUI010000024.1 GCA_904420145.1 uncultured Oscillospiraceae bacterium | reverse complement strand
GCTCTTCACCGTGTCCTCCCCGAGGCGCACCAGCTGGAAGGCCTTAATCATGATCTCCGGGTCGTGGTTGCGCACCGCGCCGGAGCTCAGCTCCACGCCGTTGCATACAAGGTCGTACTGGAAGGCCGTGATGGACAGGGGAACGATCTCTCCAGAGATGGCCTTGTCCAAGATCTCCGCGCCGCCGTTGGGCATGGAGAAGGGGTTGTGGCAGAACTCCAGCTCCCCGCTCTCCTCCCCGATCTCGTACATGGGGAAGTCCACGATCCAGCAGAACTCATAGCGCTCCTTGTCCATGTGGTTGGGGCAGAGCTGGCCCAGCTTGCTGCGGAGGACTCCGGCGGTCTTCTGGGCGGCGCCCTTCTTCCCGGCGGTGAGCCCCACAAAGGTGTTGGGCTGGAGATGCAGCGCCGACCTCACCTGTTCAGCAAGGGGGGTCACAAACTTGGCGATGCCGCCGGTGATCTCCCCCTTCTCATCGGTGCGGAACCAGTAGGCCTTCTCACCGGCCTGCACCTCCACGTCGGTGCACAGCTTGTCGATCTGCTTGCGGGTGGCGGCAAAGTCGGTGACTACAATGGCCTTGACGGTGTTCCCCTCAAAGGGGCCAAAACCGCAGCCCCCCAACAGCTCCGTCACATCGGTGACTGTCAGGTCGATGCGCAGGTCCGGCTTGTCTGAGCCGTACTTGTCCATTGCCTCCAGATAGGGGATCCGCCGGAAGGGGGCGGTAGAGGCGGCATGGTATTTGCCATATTGGGCAAAGATGGGGGGGAAGACCTCCTCCAGCACGGCGAACACGTCATCCTGGGAGGCAAAGGCCATCTCCATGTCCAGCTGGTAGAACTCACCGGGGCTCCGGTCGCCCCGGGCGTCCTCGTCGCGGAAGCAGGGAGCGATCTGGAAGTACTTATCAAAGCCGGAGGTCATCAGCAGCTGCTTAAACTGCTGGGGCGCCTGCGGCAAGGCATAGAACTTGCCAGGGTGCTTGCGGGCGGGCACAAGATAGTCCCGGGCCCCCTCCGGGGAGGAGGCGGTGAGGATGGGGGTGGTGATCTCCAAAAACCCTTGGGCGGTCATGGCGGCGCGGATGGCGGAGACCACCTGGCAGCGGAGGATGATGTTGTTCTTCACCTCCGGGTTGCGCAGGTCCAGATACCGGTACTTCAGACGGGCGGTCTCATCGGCCTCGCGGCTGCGGTTGATGGGGAAGGGCAGCTCGTTATAGCGGCAGCGGCCCAGCACCTCGATCTTCTCCGGAACCACCTCGATATCCCCAGTGGCCTGCTTGCTGTTTTTGCTGGAACGCTCCCGGACGCTGCCGGTGACGGAGATGACGCTCTCCTTGTTGAGGCCGCTGATCTGCTGCATCATCGCCTCAGTTTCCACCACTACCTGTGTGGTGCCGTAGAAGTCCCGGAGGACAACAAAGGCAAAATTTTGGCCCACCTCCCGGACGTTCTCCATCCAGCCGGCGATGGTCACCGTCTGTCCCACATGCTCCATCCGGAGCTCTCCACAGGTGTGGGTGCGGTAAAATGTGCGCATGTTAGCCATAAAAACAACTCCAATTAGTATAAATTAAAATAGAAATAACTATTTGTATTCTTCTGGCGGTCAATTTTCTGCACCGTCGGAGCGGATGACGCTGCCCTTATTCTTCTCCGCCAAGCCCGCCTGCATACGCTGAAGGGTTTCGGCGAAGGGGGCCTTGGTCTGCTCCCCGGTGACCATATCCTTGCAGGCTACCATGCCCTCCCGAATCTCATCCTCCCCAAGGAAGATTACATAGGGGACGCCCAATTTGTCGGCATAGTTCATCTTGGCCTTGAACTTCTTCTGCTCGGCGTAGAGCTGGGTGCGGATGCCGGCGGCACGCAGGGAGGTTGCTAAGGAGATGGCCGGCGTCAGGTCCTCAGTCATAGGCAGAATCAGCACGTCGGCAGGGGCGGTGTTCAGCTGGTCGTTCAGCAGCCCCTGCTCATTGAGCACGTAGAACAGCCGGGTGAGGCCGATGGAGATGCCCACGCCGGGCAGCTGCTTGTCGGTGTAGTAGGCGGCTAAGTTGTCGTAGCGGCCGCCGGAGCAGATGGAGCCGATCTCCGGGTGGTCCGTCATGGTGGTCTCGTAGACGGTGCCGGTGTAGTAGTCCAGCCCCCGGGCGATGGTGAGGTCCACGGCAAAGTGACTCTCGGGTACGCCGAAGGCGGACAGATATTTCACCACTGTGGACAGTTCGTCCAAGCCCTCGTCAAAGAGGGGGTGCCGTCCCCGATAGCTCTCTAAGGCGGAGAGCACAGCGGCGTTATCCCCGGTAATGGAGATAAAGCGGAGGATCTCCTCGGCCTTTTCGGCACTGACCCCCACCTCATCCATCAGCAGGGAGCGGACCTTTTCTGGGCCGATCTTGTCCAGCTTGTCCACCGTGCGCATGACGTCGCCGGACTGTTCACTGAGGCCAAGCATGCCGTAGAAGCCGTTTAAAATCTTCCGGTTGTTCACCCGGATCTGGAAGCGGCGCAGCCCCAGACGGGTGAAGGTCTGGTAGATAATGGAGGGGATTTCCGCCTCATTGGCGATATCCAACTTGCCGTCGCCGATAATGTCGATATCCGCCTGATAGAACTCCCGGAAGCGGCCCCGCTGGGCCCGCTCACCCCGGTAGACCTTGCCGATCTGATAGCGGCGGAAGGGGAAGGAGAGGTCGGCGTAGTGGAGGGCCACATATTTTGCCAGGGGAACGGTGAGGTCAAAGCGTAGGGAGAGGTCGCTGTCCCCCTTGGTAAAGCGGTAGATCTGCTTCTCCGTCTCACCGCCGGCCTTGGCCAGCAGCACATCGCTGGCCTCGATCACCGGGGTATCCAGAGGCGTGAAGCCATAGAGGGAGTAGGTTTCCCGGAGAATGGACATAATGCGCTCCATCTGCTGCTGGGGCGCAGGCAGCAGTTCCATAAAGCCGGATAAGGTACGGGGTTGAACTTTGGCCATGGGGGATGTCTCCTTTAGTTTTGATTTCTTGCAGGGCCTCTTTCTTGCGCTGCGGTCCGGGGAGGGCTCCCCTCAGCGCTGTTCCTCCTGCTTGGTCTGCTTGAGCTGCTTGTTTTTGGGGTTGACAATATTTCTCCAGTCCAGATCCCCGCGGTCCAGCCCCAGCACCAGCATTTCGGCGGTGGCCACGTTGCTGGCGAAGGGGATATTATTCTGATCGCACAGGCGGGAGATATACAGCAGGTCCTTATCCGTGGAGGAGTCGTTGGGATCCACAAAGAAGAAGACCATATCCATCTCGTTATAGGCGATGCGGGCCCCGATCTGCTGGCTGCCGCCGTGCTGGCAGGACAAAAACAGGTGCACATGAAGGCCGGTTTCCGCAGCGATCAGTTTGCCGGTGGTGTTGGTGGCGCAGAGATTGTGCCGGCTGAGAATACCGGCGTAGGCGGAACAAAACTGAACCATCAGATCTTTTTTGTTGTCATGGGACATAAATGCGATGTACATGCCAAACTCCTTTCCTAATTGGTCGAACACATAAAGTGAGTGAGTGGGGCCATCTTAACGGATCCGCATCAAAGGAACTTTTTCTCCGGTGAGCCGTCTGGCAATGTTCTGATAGGCCAGACTGGCACAGCGGTTATAGACGAATACCAGCGGGACGCCGCGGCCCAGGGCCAGCGGCAGCTCCTCGTCCTCGGGAACAACCCCAAGGAGAGGCAGCCCGGCGGTGTCGATAGCGTCGTCAATGGTCTGCCGCAGGGACTTCAACAGCTTCTTTTTGCAGCGGTTTACCACTAAATGCACTTTTCCCTTGGGCAGATGGCCCAGCTCCATAACGGTGCGCTGAGCATCCCGCAGGCTGGTGGGGTCGGTGGTGGTGACCACGACGCAGCGGTCGCAGCCGGTGATGGCCAGATGGAAACCGGAACCCAGCCCCGCCGGCGAGTCTACGAGACAGTAGTCAAAGGTGCTGCGCACCTCGTCGATCAGCCGGCCGAAGGCCGCGGCATCGATGGGGGCGTGGAGGGTGCTGGGCGCGGTAAGCAGATAGAGATTTTTTTGAATGGGGTGGGGCATGGCGGCCTCCCGCAGGGAGTAACGCCCCTCCAGAATATCGGTAAAGTCGGTGACGGCGCAGTCGCTCATGCCGAGGGCAATATCCAAGTTGCGGAGCCCGATGTCACAGTCAAGGCAGAGCACCCGGTTGCCCAGAGAGGCCAGATACAGCCCCACGTGGGAGACGAAGGAGGTTTTCCCGGTGCCGCCCTTACCGGATACGACGGCGATGACCTGTCCCATAGAGCAGGCTCCTTTCCTTGGGGAATGATTGAACAATCTACAGCGGTTGTTTTTTGATCTGGGCAAACCGCCGGGGATATTTTGCCGGGGTGGGGGAGACCTTCCGAATGACAAGAACGCGGTGGGTCACATCGGTATGGGGGATGGTGTAGTCCACGGTATCCTCTACCGATCCGCCCAGCAGGCGGATGGCCTTCTCGGCGGCGCGGACCTCCGGACCGCAGTCGGTGGACTTCATGGCCAGAAACAGCCCCCCTACCTTCACATAGGGCAGGCACAGCTCCGCCAGAGTCCGCAGCTCCGCCACCGCCCTGGCGGTGGCGAAGTCAAACCGCTCCCGAAACGACTCCTCCCGGCCAAGCTCCTCCGCCCGGCCGTGGACGGTTTCCACGCCGGTGAGCTGCAGCTCCTGACACAGCTCCTGCAGCCAGTCCAGCCGCTTGTTCAGGCTGTCCAGCAGGGTGACGCGCAGGGAGGGAACCAAAATTTTCAGAACCACACCGGGGAAGCCGGCCCCTGTGCCCACATCGATCAGGGCTTTCCCCTCAAAATCGGCACAGCGCAGCAGGGCGGCGCAGTCCAGCATGTGAAGACGGGCCACCTGCTCCGGCTCGGTGATGGCGGTGAGGTTCATCACCTGGTTTTTTTCGATCAAGCGAAGGCCATACAGGTCCAGCTCCTCAGCGGCGCGGTGGGAGATACGCCCGCTCAGTCCAAACTCTGTCAGGCCTTGGGAAATCAGCGCTCTCATGCTTTCTCCTTCAGCAGGTCCCGAATCTCCGTCAGCAGCTTCTCCTCAGCAGAGGGCTCCGGAGGAGCAGCGGGCGCGGCCTCCTTCTTCCGGTGGAAGAGGTTGATCCCCTTCATCATGCAGAAGATTACAAAGGCCATAATCAGGAAATTCAGCACAGCGTTGATGAAGCTGCCGATCATGATGTCTCCGCCGCCGCTCACATGGATGCACAGGGCGGAGAGGTCCATGTTTCCCCCGGTAAAAATACCGAGGATGGGGTTGATGATATCGTTGACCAGGGAATTTGTGATATTGCTGAAGGCGCCGCCGATAATGACGCCTACGGCCAGATCCATCACGTTGCCCCGCATGGCGAAGGCCTTAAATTCCCGCAAAAACTTTTTCATAATCTGTTCTCCAAATAACGCGGCGGATTGCGAAATAAGGCTACATCAGCTGCGTGGGATAATCGCTCTGTCCAGCCAAATAGTCGAGGGTGACGCCGAAGAAGTCGGCGATGCGCACCGCGTCGGAGAGCACGGGCTCAGAGATCCCCTGCTCATAGCGGCGGTAGGTGGAAAAAGCGATATGCACCGCCTCTGCGGCGGCCTTCTGAGTCAGGCGTTTTCTCTTTCGGCACAGCTTCAGCCTTTGGGCAAAGGTTTCCATTGTGGCTCCTCTGGGGAAAACCCCGCAGGGCGGAATGATCCGCACATAGAATTGACAGAAAGGGACGAAAGCCCACAAATCCCCGGCACGCCCAGGGTTCTTCCGAAACGGGCGGTGCGCTTACGCCTTAGGCGTCAGCACCTCTTTGCCGCCCATATAGGGCTGCAGAACGGCTGGGATCTTGACGCTGCCATCGGCCTGCAGGTTGTTCTCCAACAGGGCGATGAGCATCCGGGGGGGCGCCACCACGGTGTTGTTCAGGGTGTGGGGGAGGTAGGTGCCCCGCTCGCCCTTCACCCGCATCTTCAGACGGCGGGCCTGGGCGTCTCCAAGGTTGGAGCAGGAGCACACCTCGAAGTACTTCTGCTGCCGGGGGGACCAGGCCTCGATGTCGCAGGACTTGACCTTCAGATCCGCCAAGTCGCCGGAGCAGCACTCCAGCTGGCGGACAGGAATGTCCAGGGAGCGGAAGAGCTCCACACTGTAGCGCCACATCTTCTCATACCAGGCCATAGAGTCCTCAGGCTTGCAGACCACAATCATCTCCTGCTTTTCAAACTGGTGGATGCGGTAGACGCCCCGCTCCTCAATGCCGTGGGCGCCCTT
>CAJFUI010000023.1 GCA_904420145.1 uncultured Oscillospiraceae bacterium | reverse complement strand
TTTTTGCCGGCTGCTGCAGGAGCGCCGGAAGAAGGAGTGAACAATTTGCAGAAGAACCGCAGAAGGCCCATCGACTTAGGCTTTTGGCTCTTAGTCCTGCTGGCCTTCATCTTAGGCTACTACGCCCTCTACGGCGTCAACAACGGCACCGACGTCACCTACGCCACCGCCAAGCAGATGTTTTATCAGGAGCGGGTGGAGTACTTCGAGGTGGACGACACCACTCTGGTCATGACGGTGCGGGACAGCGAGGTCAGCTCCGGCCGCTCCGTTCTCCGCTGTGAAATTCCCAGCGTGGAGCTTTTCTATGCAGACCTGCGGGATCTCATCGACGAGCAGTATGCCGCCGGCATTATCACCGACTATGACATGGATCCCCCCTCCTCGCCGCCCTGGTGGAGCAGCATCCTCCTCTATGTGGTCCTGATCGCTGCGCTGTTTTTGGTCTGGCAGTTCATGATGGCCCGGGCCCAGGGGGGCGGCATGGACAAGGGGGCTAAGTTCGGCAAGGCCCGCATCCGCTTTGGCTCCGACAACACCAAGAAAGTCACCTTCGCAGATGTGGCCGGAGCGGAGGAGGAAAAGGAGGAACTGGAGGAGATTGTCCGCTTCCTCAAGGAGCCGGACAAGTACCTCTCTTTGGGGGCTCGGATCCCCAAGGGCGTTCTTCTGGTGGGCCCTCCGGGCACCGGTAAGACGCTGTTAGCTAAGGCTGTGGCCGGCGAGGCGGGGGTGCAGTTTCTCTCCATCTCCGGCTCCGACTTTGTAGAGCTGTATGTAGGCGTGGGCGCCAGCCGGGTCCGTGACCTGTTTACCGAAGCCAAAAAGGTAGCTCCCGCCGTAGTATTCATTGACGAGATCGACGCAGTGGGCCGCCAGAGAGGCGCAGGTCTCGGGGGCGGCCACGACGAGCGGGAGCAGACGTTGAACCAGCTGCTGGTGGAGATGGATGGCTTTGGCTCCAACGAGGGCGTGGTGGTACTGGCCGCCACCAACCGCCGGGACATTTTGGACCCCGCCCTGCTGCGCCCCGGCCGCTTCGACCGGCAGGTCTATGTGGGCTATCCCGACATCAAGGGCCGGGAGGAGATCTTGGAGATCTATGTGCGCAACAAGCCCCTTGCCGAGGATGTGAGTCTCCGCAAACTGGCCCAGTCCACCTCCGGGTTCACCGGAGCGGATCTGGAAAACCTGGTCAACGAGGCGGCCCTCAGCGCCGCCCGCAGCGACCGGAAGTTCATCAATATGGCGGATTTGGAGAGCGCGGTAATCAAGGTCATCGCCGGTCCGGAGAAGCGCAGCCGGGTGGTGCCGGAGCATGAGCGCAAGCTCACCGCCTACCATGAGGCGGGCCACGCCGTGGCCATGTACCGCCTACCCCACCACGACGCCGTGCATCAGATCACCATTGTCCCCCGGGGACAGACCGGCGGCATGACCATCTCCCTGCCCTCCGAGGACAAGGGCTACTACTCCAAGCAGTATATGGAGGAGCGGATCGTCTCCCTCCTCGGAGGCCGCGTAGCGGAAAAGCTGATGCTGGACGATATCTCCACCGGCGCCAGCAACGACATCGAGCGGGCCACCGCTATTGCCCGGAAGATGGTCACCGTCTACGGCATGAGCGAGAAGCTGGGCTCCATCAACTTTGAGAGCGGCAGCGACGAGGTCTTTATCGGCCGGAGCATGGGCCACACCCGCCCCTACTCTGAGCAGGTGGCCGCCGAGATCGACGAGGAGGTCAAGGCCATCATCGACCGCGCCTACCAGCGCTGCGAGGACCTTCTCCGCGCCGACCGCGACAAGCTGCAGGCGGTGGCGGAGTATCTGCTGCAGAACGAGACCATGGACAGTGAGACCTTTGGCGCCTACATGGAGGGCAAGGTTCCCGGCAGGGCGGAACAGGCCGAGGCATAAAATGAGAATCACGAACAAAAAGCGGAGCTGCTGTATGACCATACAGCGGTTTCGTTTTTTGACAGGAGGCAGAAGCTATGTACGATGAATTGACACAGGTGGACATTCAGAAGATGCAGGAGGAGATCGACTACCGGGTGCAGGTGCTGCGCCCCCAGCTGATCGAGGAGGTGCAGACCACCCGGGCCTTCGGGGACCTCAGTGAAAACTTTGAGTACAAGGAGGCCAAGCGGGCCAAGAACCGCAACGACAGCCGCATCCGCTACCTGCAGAATATGATCCGCACGGCCAAGGTCATTGACCCGGCCTCTAAGGAGGATACGGTAGGGCTGTTTGACAGGGTCACCGTGTACAACGAGAAGTTAGGAAGGGAACAGAGCTTTCAGCTTGTCACCACCCTGCGCCAGGACGCCCTGAAGGGCCTTATCAGCAAGGAGTCCCCGGTGGGAAAGGCCCTCATGGGCAAAAAGGTGGGGGACCGGGTGCTGGTGCAGGTGAATGACCGCATGTCCTACTACATGGTCATCCGCGCCATGGAGAAGGGCGAGGACGACAGCTCTCTGGAGATCAGCCGCTACTAAAAGGGCGGCAGTCCCCAGAGAAAGCCGCACTCCATCGTTTGAAAACGAAAACAGGCGCTTTGCTTATCCGCAAAGCGCCTGTTTTTTTGCGATGCAAAAGCATAGCAAAATGGGTCATATGCCGCTTTCAGCGGCACGGCCATGCAAGCAAAAGCGCGTGGGCTGGGACGGCCTTCATGGACAAAACGTCATGGGCTCCGGTTTTTACCTGTGTTCGTGGTGCGCTTTCAGCCCATAAAGTTTTTATGTATGAAATTTTCCCCTCTGGAAATTCTATAGGGGAAAAGGAGTGATGCAGCTATGGAAAACCCCGCCTTTGCCACCGGCATACACAACACTTCCGAAATCGGCCGGCTGCGCAAGGTTATGCTCCACCGCCCCGGCAAGGAGCTGGAAAACCTGATGCCGGAATATCTGGAGCGGCTTCTCTTTGACGATATCCCCTATCTGAAGGTCGCCCAGGAGGAGCACGATGCCTTCGCCGACTGCCTGCGCAAATGCGGCGTGGAGGTGCTCTACCTGCGGGACCTGGTGGCCCAGAGCATGGTCAACGACAGCGTCCGGGAGGAGCTGGTGGAGTCCTTCCTGGATGAGGCCGGGCTGGAGGGACACCGCATCCGCGCCATTGTGAAGGACTACTTCTCCGCCATGGATAATCTCACTTTGGTGGACACCATGATGGCCGGCATTCGCAAAAGCGATATCCGGGGCTTTGAAACCGGCAAGCTCAGTGACTACCTCAGCTTCACCGCCGACGACTACCCCTTCTTGGTGGATCCCATGCCCAACCTCTATTTTACCCGGGATCCCTTTGCCACCATCGGCACCGGCGTATCGCTGCACAAGATGCACACGGTAACAAGAAACCGGGAGACCCTCTTCGGCAAGTTCATCTTCGAGCACCATCCCCTCTATGAGAAGGCACCCAAGTGGTACGATCGGGGGGAGACCTCCTCTATCGAGGGGGGCGACATCCTTGTGCTCTCCCCCAAGGTCCTGGCCGTGGGCATCTCCCAGCGCACCCAGGAGGACAGCATCGACAAATTTGCCCGCACCGTCCTCTCCATCAGCCAGACTTTCCAGAAGGTACTGGCCTTCAACATCCCTAAAAGCCGCTCCTTTATGCACCTGGACACGGTCTTTACCATGGTAGACCGGGATAAATTCACCGTGCACCCCAATATTCTCCATGAGATCACCGTCTTTGTCCTTGAAATGGACGGCGGAAAGGTCCGTATCAAGGAGGAGCAGGGCACCTTGGAGAACATTCTCAAGGAGCACTTGGAGCTGGACCAGGTCACCCTGATCCGCTGCGGCAGCGACAACGTGGTGGACTCCGCCCGGGAGCAGTGGAGCGACGGCAGCAATACCCTCGCCATCGCCCCCGGGGAGGTGGTGGTCTACGGGCGCAACTATGTGACCAACCGCATCTTGGAGGACAACGGCGTCAAAATCCACACCATCCCCTGCAGCGAGCTGAGCCGGGGCAGAGGCGGGCCAAGGTGCATGTCCATGCCCTTTGTCCGGGAGGATGTCAATTAGCGTAGGGACTGCGTCCCTCTTCCTTGCTTTGCGCCCGACGGGCGCAGGGGTGTTCCGCGCTTCAGCGTGCTCCTGCGGTGGGCTATGATAGACCTACGTTCTATCGATTTGGGGTGTTCCGCACCCCGGTGCGGGTTCCTTTTGGTATGGCCCAAAAGGAACCAAAAGGCCACTTAGGGCTGTGCCCTAAGAACCCCGGGGGGACTGGGTGGAGGTTGTTAGGCATCGCAAGGGGAACTGACTGCCCAGTGCGCGGCAGTCCCAGTGCAGCACTGGATTGACCTCCGTCCTGTACCCGCCCTTTCCGCTCCGCTAAGGGCTCCTCTGGGAGGGGCAGTGGGTGACCGATGTCCTATCGTTTCGCTCTGCTGACAGTTCCCTCCTCACGGCACAGCCGCGAGGACCTACGCTGCAAACATGCCGCTGGCATGTTCGCTTCACGCTACGGCGCTCCGCTAAGGGCTGCTGCGGTGGTATGTTAGGGATTGACGTTCTATCACTTTCGCACACCGCAAGCTCCGCCGCCCTACCGTAACAGGAACAGGCGCAGAAAGCCGCCTACCCCCACCGTGGCAGGCGCCCCTCATGGGGGCAGAACGTACTAAGTACGCCACCGCAATAGGGCGTAACGCCCGGGGCGGGTGCGGCTATCCTTTCGACACCCACGCGCCGGTGATAGGAGGACGCACTCCAGCAGGCATTAGGGAGTCCTTAGAACCGCAGGTTCTAAGCGGCTTTTTGCCTCCTTTTTGGCCGACCAAAAAGGAGGCAGCTCCGCAGAGCGGAACGCCCCACAAAAGCTTCCCGCTTTTGCGGGGACCCCATATTTGACGAAAATGGCCGGGCAGAGCCCGCCCATTCCAAGGTTTTCCCTGCGGGAAAACGCTTGTACGCCGCACCTGCGGCGATATGCCACCGCAGGCGGCAAACCAATTTCACAACAACAAAGGAGAATACCATGGCAGTCAATCTGAAAGGCAGAAGCTTTTTAACCCTGATGGACTTAAAGCCCAGCGAGATCCGTTACCTGCTGGACTTAGGCCACGACCTGAAGGCCAAGCGCAGAGCGGGCGTCTGCTCCCCCACTCTCCATGGCAAGCACATCGTGCTGCTGTTCGAGAAGACCTCCACCCGCACCCGCTGCTCCTTTGAGGTGGCGGCCACACAGGAGGGGGCTCACGTCACCTATCTGGACGCCGCCAGCAGCCAGATGGGCAAAAAGGAGAGCTTAGAGGACAGTGCCAAGGTCCTCGGCCGGTTCTTTGACGGCATTGAATACCGGGGCTTTGACCAGAAAGTGGTGGAGGACCTGGCCAAGTTCAGCGGCGTGCCCGTCTGGAACGGCCTGACCGACGTGGACCACCCCACCCAGATTTTGGCGGACATGATGACCATTGAGGAGCACTGCAGCAAGCCCCTGCGGGAGGTCAAGGTGGTCTTCCCCGGGGATGTGCGCAACAACATGTGCTACGCCTGGATGTACGGCTGCGCCAAAATGGGCATGCACTTTGTGGGCCTCGGCCCCAAGGAGCTGGTCAGCGGCGTGGACCCCCTGGTGTTAAAGATGGTACAGGATACGGCCCGGGAGACCGGCGCCACCATTGAGATCACCAGTGACGACAGCTCCCTCACCGGCGCGGACGTGATCTACGGCGACATCTGGGCCTCCATGGGTGAGGAGGACCTGATCCCCGAGCGGGCCCGCCTGCTGACCCCCTTCCGGGTAACAGAGGAGACCCTCCAGAAAACCGGCAACCCTAACGTGCTCTATCTCCACTGCCTGCCCTCCTTCCACGACTTCGAGACGAAGCTGGCCAAGGAGTGGAAGGACAAGGGCATCGACATCCGGGAGGTCACTGACGAGGTGTTCCGTGGCAAGCACAGCGTGGTCTTTGACGAAGCCGAAAACCGGATGCACAGCATCAAGGCGGTGCTGGTGGCCACCATCGGCTAACTGCACTTACAGGAGAACCCCAGCGGCGGCCTGGCGTACAAGGGTTTTGCGGAGCAAAACTGCAGGGCGAATAGCCGGAACGGCCAAGTAAAAGTGACCTGAACCCGCGGAAAGGCCGGGCAGAGCCCGGCCTTTTGGGTCAAATCACGGGATCTCCGGCGTGCCAAAGCGTGCTGGAGCAAAAAGGGCGGAGTGTGCACACGTTTGTGCCCTCCGCCCTTTCAATCTCCCGCCTTGCTATCCGCAATCACCTGCAAAATTTTTTCGGCCCCGGCCGCAGCGCCCCCGGCCTGCCGAAAGCTCTGGCCGATGCGCCGGGCATTGTCCCAGTAAGCGGGGCATCTGAGAAGCCGCTCCACAGCAGCCCGGATATCGCCGCTTCGGCGCCCTGTGAGCAGCTCCCCTGCCCCCAGCTCCACCACCCGGTTGGCCACTGTCCGCTGCTCGCTGTGCTGGGGGTAGAGCAGCAGCGGCACGCCGAAGTAGAGGCTCTCGCTGACGCTGTTCATACCGCCGTGGGAGAGGAAGAGCTTGGCATGCTGCAGCACGCGCAGCTGCTCCGCCCAGGGCACAATTTGAACATTGTCTGGCACGCCGCCGATCTGGCGGCGCTCCGCCTCCTCCCGCACCACCATCACCACCGGCAGAGGGCCACCTCCCAGCGCCTCCACACAGCTCCGATAGAATGACACGTCGTGGCAGAGGCTGCCAAGGGAGATATAGATCACCGGCTGCCCGCCTCCCTCTTCAGAAGGGGACGGCAGGCGCAGAGACGGCCCCACAAAGGCGTACCGCCGGGAAAAGGTCTCCCCCATGGGCTGAAACAGCCGGGAGGTGTAGACGATGGTGTCCGTCTCCCTGTCATTCTGCAGCAGCGATCGGAGATCCTCCGCCGGATACCCACGCTGCCCCAGCCGCCCCATGGCGCGCTTGATCCGGGGCAGTCCGAGAACCATGTGCACCAGCTCGGAGAGCCCCCGGTTTTGCCCCAGCAGCTTGGCGCTCTCTTGGTTAAAGGCGAAGGTTGTGGTAGAACAGACATAGGGGATCTGCAGCTTCTGGGCAAAAAATTTCCCCCAGAAACAGAGGGAGTCGGAGACAACGCAGTCCGGCCCCCACCGCCGGAGCTGGCGGCACACCCGCTCCTCCAAGGCGAGGGTGGTGTCCGCCACCATCTCAATCAGGCCCGCAAAGTCCCACCGCAGCCGCTTATCCAAGTCCGCCGGCGCCGGCGGAACGGCGTCGTCGCAGCCCACAAATTGGGCCCCCGTCCCCTCAATCTCCCGCCGGAACATCTCAAAGGAGAAGTAAACCACCTCATGTCCCGCCTTGACAAGGGCCTCCGCCACACCGAGAGTGGGATTGGTGTGGCCGTATGCGGGGATGCTGAAAAACGCGATTTTGCTCATAGTTTCTCCTGCTCTTCGGCCTTGGAGTGGAAGTCCACCATGCTGCGGGCGACCTCCAAAAAGCCCTCGTTGTCCACAATGGCGATGCCCCGCTCCCGGTCCGCCAGCAGCATCAGCAGATCGCCTGGCTCAATGTCAAACATCTCCCGCACCTCCTTGGGGATGACGATCTGCCCCTTCTCCCCCACCTTTACCGTGCTCATAAACTTGTCCTTCGGCAGTTTCATGGCCATTGGTTCCGTCCTCCTTGTATTATTTGTATAACTAATTATACTTTTTACACCAATTTTGTCAAGCGGAATTTCCTGTTTACAAACCCATCTTTTTGTGCTATACTGTTTTTAATCAAATAACTGTGCCTTCTGTCGGGTGCGGAATAGGGTGAGATGCCCTGCGAGTCGGTCACTGTGATGCCTTCTTGGAGAGGATAAGTCAGATACGCAGACAGACGGCGATGTTTCTGCCGAAACCGGAAATGTATCGTTGTTTCGGCCTTGCCGCTCTCCGCGGCGGGGCTTTTTGCGTGCTCCCGGGTTTTCCGGCGGGCACGTTTTTTGGTTTCCACTGCAGGCCGATGGGGCGGCCTGCGGAAACGATACATCCCTTTTTTCCGTCTATATGAAAGAACCAGAAGGGTGCCGGAGTTCCAAGACCTCTCCGGCGCCCTTTTGGCGTTTTTATTTGCAAAATACAGATTTTAGCAGAGAAAAAAGCTCATTTCTGCCCATACTATTGGCGTAGCAAATTCCCATACCATATTGCAGAAAGGAGCGAGTAGGGATGAAGAGAATCACTCTGCTTGTGCTGTCTCTTGCACTGGTGTTCACCCTGTCCGCCTGCGGCAGAGACAACAACGGCGGCAGCGGCACCAATAGCGGCACAAACAACAGCGTCACCGACAACGGCGGCGCAAACAACAGCACCAACAGCGGCACCAGCAACGGCACCAATAACGGCACCGGCAACGGGGCCAATAATGGGACCACTGAAACCCCCGGCGATATGATCGAGGACGACCTGGACAACATGCTGGACGACGGCAAGGTGGACGACCACGACGGCAATCTCAACACCGCCCGCTAAAAAGCAAAAGAGCGCGGCGCACCCGATGGAGGGCGCCGCGCTCCGCTTTTCTTCTCTTTTACGCTTTTGCCCCGCGCAGGGCGGCGAGAATCTGCTCTCTGCTCTGGCCGCCCACCATCCGGTTGACCTCCTTGCCGCCGGCCATCACCACAAGGGTAGGCACGCTCATGATGCGGAACTGCTGCACCAAGCCGGGGGCGGTATCAATATCCACCTTGCAGACCTTAAAGCTGCCGTCGCTCTGCTCCCCCAGCTCATGAATGGTGGGGGCGAGCATCTGACAGGGACCGCACCAGGTGGCGAAAAAGTCCACCAGGACGGGGACGTCGCTGTTCTGTACCTCAGCAATAAAATTGCTGTCATTTACATCCATTACAGACATGGTCAAACCTCCTTTTCTGTAGTATCCCTTATTTTACCAGATATTATGCGGAATGCAAGATTTAATTTGACAAATGAAGGTACGCCCCCCATAATAATGGGGATAGATTACAGCGGAGAGACCAGCAAAGAAAGGAAGATGCGCTATGTATGACGTCATCATTATCGGCGGCGGGCCCGCGGGGCTGACCGCGGCGATCTATGCCACCCGGGCGGGTCTGGAGCTGCTGCTGCTGGAGGGCGGACAGATCGGCGGACAGGTGGCCGCCTCGGCGGAAATTGAGAACTATCCCGCTGTGCCCCACACCATGGGGTGGGAGCTGGCCAGCCACATGGCGGGGCATGTGGGAGATATGCACGTCCCCATCCGCTATGAGTCCGTCCGCTCCATTGTGGATCACGGCAAGACGAAAACCGTGGAGACCAGTGAGGCCTCCTACGAGTGCAGGGCGGTGATCATCGCCAACGGCGCCAAGCGGCGGAAGTTAGGATGCCCGGGGGAGGATACCTTCCTTGGCCGGGGCGTCTCCTACTGCGCCACCTGCGACGGGGCCTTCTTCCGGGGCAGGGACGTGGCGGTGATGGGGGGCGGCAACACCGCAGTGGAGGACGCCATCTACCTCGCCGGCATCTGCCGCAGCGTCCACCTCATCTTTCGCCGGGACCATGTCACTGCCCAGAAGTCCCTCTTGGAGACCGCAAAGTCCAAGGAAAACCTCCGCTTTGTCCCACTGAGCACCGTAACAGAAATCGCCGGGGGCGATACGGTGGAGGAGGTCACCCTCACCCGGGTGGACAGCGGCGAGCAGACGAAGCTCCCTGTGGCCGGCATTTTCATCGCCATCGGCCTTGCCCCGGACAACGCCCCCTTCTCCCCGCCGGTGGCACTGGACGAGTACGGCTATATCATCTCCTCCGAAGACTGCAAGACCAACGTGCCGGGCATCTTCTGCGCCGGCGACACCCGCGCTAAGCTGCTGCGGCAGATCGTTACTGCAGTCTCCGACGGGGCGGTAGCCTCCATGCAGGCGGAGCGCTATATCGCCTCTCTCGGGGAGTGATTGCCTTTTGCCCAAATTTGTGCTACACTGATGGGGATGCCGGCATGCTTGCCGCATCCCCATCTGCTTTGGTAAAGGAGCCCTTCTATGCTGTATCTGCTGGTCTTTTTAGCTGTATTCGCTTTGGACCAGGGGGTGAAGTGGTGGGTGGTGACCCACCTGGCCCTCTATGAGACCGCTCCGCTGATTCCCGGCTTTGTGGAACTGCGCTACATTCAAAACACCGGCGGCGGCTGGTCTATTCTCTCGGAGCATACCTGGCTGCTCTCTATTTTGACGGCGGCCATTATGGTAGTCATTCTCATTCTGATCTTTCGGCGGGTTGTGCGCCACAGTGTGGGCCTGTGGGCCTGCTCCCTTGTGCTGGCCGGCGGCGCAGGGAATCTACTGGACCGTATCCGTCTGGGGTATGTGGTAGACATGTTCAACTTCCAGTTTATCGATTATCCCGTTTTCAATGTAGCCGACATCGCGGTGGTGTGCGGGATCATTCTCGGCGCGGTCTACTACCTCTTCCTCTACGACAAGCACGACGCTCCCAAAAAGGAGGATCGCTATGGAAGTCATCACCCTGACGGCGGCCGGTGAGGACGCCGGCAAGCGGCTGGACAGCTTCCTCGCCGAGGAGGTGGAGGAGCTGACCCGCTCCGCCGCCCAGCGGCTCCTGTCGGAGGGGGCGGTCACCTGCGGCGGAAAGGCCCTCGGCAAGAGCTGCCGCCTCAATGGCGGCGAGACCATCACCGTGGCTCTGCCGGAGCCAGAGGAGACGGAGGTCCTCCCCCAAGATATCCCGCTGGATGTGGTCTACGAGGACGAGGATGTGATCGTGGTCAACAAGCCGGTGGGCATGGTGGTCCATCCCGCCCCCGGCCACAGCGACGGCACCCTCGTCAATGCCCTGCTCTACCACTGCGGCGGCAGCCTCAGCGGCGTGGGGGGGGAGAGGCGGCCAGGGATTGTCCACCGGATCGACCGGGACACCAGCGGCCTCATCATCGCCGCCAAAAATGACGCGGCCCACCTCTCCCTCTCCGCCCAGCTGGCCGACCACTCCCTGGCCCGGACCTATGAGGCGGTGGTGATGGGAAACCTCCGGGAGGATCAGGGCACCATCGACGCCCCCATCGGCCGCTGTCCGAGAGACCGGAAGAAGATGGCCGTCACCGACCACGGCGGCCGCCGGGCCGTCACCCACTATGAGGTCCTGCGGCGCTACCGGGGCTATACCTATGTCCGCTGCCGCTTGGAGACCGGCCGTACCCACCAGATCCGTGTCCACATGGCCTACATCGGACACCCCCTCTACGGGGACACCGTCTACGGCGCCAAGAAGGCGGCGCCGGATATGACCGGCCAGTGCCTCCACGCAGTGGCTCTGACCTTTCTCCATCCCCGCACCGGGGAGCGCCTCTCCCTTACCTGCCCTCTTCCGCCGGAATTTGTGCGGCTGCTGGAGCGGCTGGAGCGGCAGCAGCCATAATGAGAACTTCAGCCGGAAAAGGCGGGAAGCTGCGACACGCTTCCCGCCTTTTCGCCGTTTTTTTCTGCTATGATACTCTCGATGAAGCAGAAGAAATCTGTCAGGAGGCGCGCCTATGGGAGGACAAGCTATGGAAACGGTAAAGCTGGCATCCAAGAAAATTCACTACATCCCCATCAACCACATCGCCCCCAATCCCGCCCAGCCACGGCGCCACTTTGAGCCGGAGGCCCTGCGGGAGCTGTCGGAGTCCATCCGCCTCCACGGGGTCCTGCAGCCTCTCACCGTGCAGAAGGGGCAGTACAGCTATATCCTTGTGGCCGGGGAGCGCCGGCTGCGGGCGGCAGGACTGGCGGGACTGACCACGGTGCCCTGCGTCATCTTAGACGTGTCCGCCGAGGACAGCGCTCTCCTCGCCCTGATCGAAAATCTCCAGCGCAGCGACCTCCACTATTTGGAGGAGGCGGAGGCCATCTCCAAGCTGATTACCACTTACCGCCTCTCCCAGGAGGAGGTGGCGGCCAAATTGGGTAAATCCCAGTCCGCCGTGGCCAACAAGCTCCGCCTGCTGCGGCTGTCTGACGGCTGTGTGTCGCTGCTGCGGCAGTACAATCTCACGGAGCGCCACGCCCGTGCCCTCCTCCGGCTGGCCGACGAGGAGCAGCGGCTGCGCGCCCTGCGGCACATCGGGGAGCACGCGTTGAACGTAGCCCAGTCCGAGGCCTACATAGAGTCCCTGCTCCTCGCCCAGCAGACCACGCCGCCTCCCAGGCGGCCGGGGTATATCATCAAGGATGTGCGGCTGTTTCTCAACAGCATCCGCCGCAGCGTTCAGATCATGCAGCAGGCGGGGGTGGACGCCCAGGTCTCCCGGGAGGAGGACGAGGAGAGCATCACCCTCACCGTCCACATCCCTAAGGCCGCCTCCCGCCCCTCCTGATGCCTCTCAGCCGGCTAAGATACCCACCGCCTCCAGGGCGTCCAGCAGCGTCTCCTCATTACCGCCGGAAATGCGCACCCGCTTCTGCTGAAGATCCACCTCCGCCGCCTCCACGTCGCCGCAGCGGAGCAGGGCCTCTGCCGCCTCGGCGCTGCAGGCGCCGCAGTGATTCTTGGCGGCGCAGGACTGACACTTGAGATAGGTGACCGAATACATATACTCCATTTCTTTACTCCTCCACACGGGGCAGATTCCAGTGGTAGTGCCACGCAAACAGGCGCAGCACCACCGTTACCGACATACCCAGCAGCGTGGACAGCGTCCCATCCACTTTCAGCCGCGTCAGCAGATAAAATACCAAGCTGCCTAAGATAGCAGCTACGGCGTAGACATGCTTGCGCAGGACGCCTGGGATGTCGCCGCACATCATATCCCGCAGGATGCCGCCCCCTACGCCGGTGGTCATACCGAGAAACACGCAGAGGAAGGGGTTGTCTCCATAGCCCGCGGCGATGCCCGCCTGGGTGCCTACCACGGAGAAAATGCCCAGCCCCACCGCATCGCACAGTCCGTAAAAGCGCTCCATCTGCGGTCCAAAGGACAGGTATTTGCCGTGGGAGAGCCGGGCCAAGAGGAACATGAGCACAGAGACGGATAGAGCTATCCCCACATACTCATAGCTGTAAAACATCTGCGGCGGTGTCCGACCCAGCAGCAGGTCCCGAATGGTGCCGCCGCCAAGAGCGGTCACCACCCCTAAAAACAGCATGCCGAACAAATCCAGCTTCTTATGAATGGCCAGCAGCGTCCCCGACAGGGCAAAGGCCGCCGTTCCCACCAGTTCCGCACCGTAGAGCACCATGTCCATAGGCTCCCCTCCTTTTCCCTTTCCGCACCATCATAGCATGGGTGTCTGTCCGAAGCAACCGCAAAAGCAAAAACATGGGCCGCCGGTCATAAGACCGGCGGCCCATCGCGCCCTCTGCCAATGGGGAAGCATCACTTGAAGTTGTGGGCGTCCTGCAGGACCATGTCCTTCACCTTCATCAAACGGGTGATATTGCCCCGCTCGTTCTCGTCCAGCTTCATGGTGATATACCTAATCTTCTCCTGAAAATCGGGTATCATCACATACTCCAGGGCGTTGACCCGGCGGCGGGTCTTCTCAATATCCTCCGCCAGCAGCTGCATGGTCTTTTCCACCTCTGCCAGCTCCAGCATATCGTGAAACACCCGGTTCAATGCCTCCAGGGCGGCGTCCAGTTCGCCGCTGGTCTGGGCGAAGCCGTAGGGATAGATCTCCGAGGGGTCCTCGTTCTTCGTGTGGAACTCATAGACAGGGACATTGACGGACATGATGTTGCGAAAGTGCATATCCAGCTCCACACTCTGCTTGGGGTAGAGCAGGGCCTGCTCCAGCATCTCGGGACTCATGAGGGCGGAGGCCACGGTAAAGGCCGCGTTGGCCTCCTCCAGTCCCTTCTCCACCTTGGCCCGCAGCACGCGGTTGCGCCGCACCACCTCGAGGAACTGCTTCATCAGCTCGTCCCGCTTGTCCTTGAGCAGCTTATGGCCTCGGGTGGCGGTTTTCAGTCGCCCCTTCAGCCTTGTCAGCTCCATCCGGGTTGGATTGATTGTTGCCGATGGCATGGAGCCACCTCCTTCTCAGTGGATGAGCAGGGCCTCAGCCCTCCTCTTGGGGCAGGTACTTGTCGATCATCTCCTGCTTGATGCGCTTGAGCTCACTCCTGGGCAGCAGCCGCAGCAGCTCCCACCCCAAATCCAGCGTCTCCTCAATGGAGCGGTTCTCCTCAAAGCCCTGGTTCACATAGCGCCGCTCAAACTCGTCGGCAAACTTGGCGTACAGCAGGTCCGTGGGGCTCAGCGCTGCCTCGCCTAAAATGGTCATCAACTCCTTGGCCTCCTTGCCGGAGGCGTAGGCGGCAAAAAGCTGGTTCATGGTGGGGGCATGGTCCTCCCGGGTCTTCCCCTCGCCCACGCCCTTGTCCTTCAGACGGCTGAGGCTGGGCAGCACGTCCACGGGAGGCAGGATCCCCTTGCGGTAGAGCTCCCGGGAGAGGATGATCTGACCCTCGGTGATATAGCCGGTGAGGTCCGGGATGGGGTGGGTCTTGTCGTCCTCGGGCATGGTGAGAATGGGGATCATGGTGATCGAACCGTCCTTGCCGAGGCGGCGGCCGGCGCGCTCGTACATCTGGGCGAGGTCGGTGTACAGATAGCCGGGATAGCCGCGGCGGCCCGGGACCTCTTTCTTCGCGGCGGAGATCTCGCGGAGGGCCTCGGCGTAGTTCGTTATGTCGGTGAGGATGACGAGCACGTGCATGTCTTTCTCAAACGCGAGGTATTCGGCCGCGGTGAGCGCCATGCGCGGGGTGGCGATACGCTCGACGGCGGGGTCGTTCGCGAGGTTTATGAACAGCACCGTGCGGTCGATGGCGCCGGTGCGCCGGAACTCCTGCACGAAAAACTCGGACTCCTCGAAGGTGATGCCTATGGCGGCGAACACGACGGCGAAGTTCGACTCTGTGCCGAGCACGCGCGCCTGGCGCGCGATCTGCGCGGCGAGGTTCGCGTGCGGCAGGCCGGAGCCGGAGAATATCGGCAGCTTCTGTCCTCTGACGAGGGTGTTGAGGCCGTCGATGGTGCTGACACCGGTCTGGATGAACTCGGACGGGTAGGCGCGCGCCGCGGGGTTCATCGGCTGGCCGTTTATGTCGCGGTGCTCCTCGGCGAGGATCTCGGGCCCGCCGTCTATGGGCACGCCCATGCCGCTGAACACACGGCCGAGCATATCCTCGGACACGCCGAGCTCGAGGCTGTGCCCCAAAAAGCGCACCTTGCTCTGGGCGAGGTTTATGCCCGCGGCCGACTCGAACAGCTGGACGACGGCCTTGTCGCCGTCGACTTCGAGCACCTTGCAGCGCCGCGTCTCGCCGGAGGGCAGCTCTATCTCGGCCAGCTCGTCATATGTGACGCCCTCGACGTTTTTGACGACCATAAGAGGGCTGGCTATCTCTGCTATGGTCCTGTATTCCTTGATCACTGTTCCTCACCTCCGGCAGTTATATCCGCGATCTCGGCGGCCATCTTCTTGCGGATGTCCTCATAGGCCTCGGCATATTTGTCGGCATCGACGCTCTTGGCGCGGCCTATGCCCTCGCGGGCGGGGATGTTGATGAGTTTTTCGAGTTCGGCGCCGTTCTTCAGCGCGGCGCGGCACAGGTCGTCGTATTCGAGTATCATGCCGAGCAGCCTGAACTGGCGGTCGCAGGAGGAGTAGCTGTCGATGTCGGCAAAGGCGTTCTGCTGGAGGAAGTCCTCGCGTATCATCTTGGCCGTCTCGAGGGTGAGGCGGTC
>CAJFUI010000022.1 GCA_904420145.1 uncultured Oscillospiraceae bacterium | reverse complement strand
TTTGTAGAGAAGACCGGATGCGACTCCCTTGCTATCGCCATCGGCACCAGCCACGGCGCCTACAAGTTCACCGCCGCCCAGTGCACCCGCAACGAGAAGGGTGAGCTGGTTCCCCCGCCCCTGCGCTTTGACATCCTCGAAGAGGTCACCAAGCGCCTGCCCGGCTTCCCCATCGTGCTCCATGGCTCCTCTTCCGTCCCCCAGAACTTCGTGAAGATGATCAATGAGAACGGCGGCAAGATGCCCGACGCGGTGGGTATCCCCGAGGAGCAGCTGCGCCAGGCCGCCAAGAGCGCCGTGTGCAAGATCAACATCGATTCCGATCTGCGTCTGGCTATGACGGGCACCATCCGCCAGTTTATGGCCGAGCATCCTGACAAGTTTGATCCCCGTGAGTACCTGAAGCCCGCCCGCGCCGCCATCAAGGAGCTGGTCATCCATAAGCTGATCCATGTCCTCGGCTGCGACGGCAAGGCTTAAGCATTTGTTTTCCCCCTATTGCAAAGTCCTATAATACCATACAAAGCCGCTCTGGTTTCAGAGCGGCTTTGTATTCGGCCGCAAAAAGGGGAGGGGTGGGACAAGAGCGGGGGATGTTAACTTTAGTTGACAGATTTCCAGTGGATTTTGGTAGACTTCCCTGTACCCTTTCTGGTACGATGATCCTGCAAAAAGGAGGACGACCTATATGTGTTTTGCAGAAAATCTCATCGCTCTGCGGCGAAGCCGCAACTGGTCCCAGGAGGAGTTGGGTGCACAGCTGGGCGTTTCACGGCAGACCGTTTCCAAGTGGGAGCTTGGTCAGACCACGCCGGAGCTGGAAAAACTGGTCGCCATGGCGGAGCTGTTTCAAATCAGTATTGACAGCTTGGTGGGAAGGGAAGGGGGGCAGCCCACTTCCTCGGCCGACACTGAGGAGCCGCCTCTTGACGGGGACCGGCACAGAGAAGAAATATACAGATTTTCCAGATTCAGCTGGAACTACGAATATGTCAGCCAGAGAAGGCTGCTGGGTCTGCCCCTGATCCATGTTAAGCTGGGCTGGGATCCACGCCCGGCGAAGGGGATTGTTGCCATCGGCAATACCGCTGTTGGAGTGGTCACCATCGGAGGCGCATCGGTAGGTATCATTTCCCTTGCTGGGGTCAGTGTGGGGCTGCTGCTGGCGCTGGGTGGACTCAGCGTGGGACTTTTTGCCCTCGGCGGCCTGGCAGTCGGCGGCTTCACCCTCGGCGGTTTGGCGGTGGGACAGTGGTTCGCTCTGGGCGGCGGCGCCATATCCAATGGACTGGCTATCGGCGGCGGGGCGGTAGGTCACGTGGCCATCGGGGACGAGGCGGTAGGGGAGTTCGCTTTTTCTCTCCAGGACAGCTGGACTGCGGCGGAGGCGTGGCGTGTCATCCAACGGGAGACGCCCTATTTGGGCGGCCTTGTCAGAAGGCTCCTTCCATGGCTCCGCTGAGTCCCAGTACCCAGTTGGGAGTACCTGAAAAAAAGGCACCACAGGCCGCCCATTCCCATAGAATAGATAAAATAGGATGATATAGGAGAATGGAGGGCTTTTACCATGCCGATCATCATGATGCCTTACAACCGGGAGGCCGCTGTAGCCTACGCCCACCGGTGGGCCTATGGGCGCAATCCCCGGTATTATGACTACGAAGGTATCGGAGGCGATTGCACCAACTTTGCCTCCCAGTGCATCTATGCCGGCAGCAACATTATGAACTATACCCCAGATTACGGATGGTACTATATCAACGCAAACAACAAGGCGCCGGCATGGACTGGCGTACAGTACCTGTATCAGTTTCTGACCCGATCGGAGCAGTCTGTAGGCCCTGTGGCTGTGGAGGTCAGCAGCAGCGATATCCTGCCCGGGGATGTGGTCCAGCTCTCCTTTAACGGCCGGACCTTCTCCCACACGCCGGTGGTGGTGTCTGTCCAGCCGCCGTATCGGCTGGAGGATATTTTCGTTGCGGCCCACAGCCAGGACAGCGACAACCGGCCGCTGGATACCTACCAGTTTTCCGATATCCGTTTCCTGCACATATTGGGTGTGAATAAGCCCAGCCTGCCTGACTAATTCAGGCAGGCTGGGCATTTTTTTATTACTGGGTCTTTTTCTCCTTTTTGGAGGCGGATGGCTTCACATGGGAGAGGGGATTAGCCTGGGCGGCAATCCGCAGAGACTCGTTGTCGATGTGGGTATAGATCTCCGTCGTATTGAGGTGCTCATGGCCCAGCACCTCCTGCACCGCCTTCACATCTACGCCGTTTTGCAGCATCAGCGTGGCGGCTGTGTGCCGCAGCTTGTGGGAGGAGTACTGGGTGCTGTCCAATCCGGCGCTGGAGAGATATTTTTTCACCAACGCATGGACATTAGAGCGGCTGATCCGCTGGTTGCGGGTGGAGAGAAACAGAGCGTTGGCATCCCGGCCGCTGACAGGCCGTCGGACAGCAAGATAGCGCCGCAGCGCATCCTGACAGGCCTCGTTCAAATAGACAATACGGACCTTTCCGCCTTTGCCGAAGATGCGTAGCGCATCATCTTGTATATCATTCAAATTGATACCAATCAATTCAGAAATCCGCAGACCGCAGTTGAGAAACAGGGTCAAAATACAGTAGTCCCGCTCCTTGTTATTGCCATCAACCGCATCCAAAAGCTGGATCGATTCGCCTAAAGTGAGGTATTTGGGCAAAGTTTTGTTCAATTTTGGGGAATCAATGTCCTTAATGGGGTTCTCTGACAAGAGGTGGACCTTGTTGGTAAGATAGTTAAAAAATGAACGAAGTGTTGCGATTTTTCTTGCCCGGGAGGAGGCGGTCAATCCGCGCTCGGAGTTCCGGCTGTTGTGGTGGAGAATCCGATCCCGGCTGAGATAGGCCAGATAGCCGTAGACATCTGTCAGCGTGATGGAGCGAATGAAGTCAATATCAACATCACGGATATCAATTTCATCTAACTCCTTGTCACGCAGCTGGATATTTCGAACTTGTTTCATGTAGCGGAAAAAATTCCTGAGATCCAAGTAGTACTCATCAACAGTTTTTTGTGAGTGCGCCTTGATTGTTTCATGGTAGGATAGAAAATCAATCAGAATTCGCGGAGAATCCGCACGATAATCTAACATAAGCACAGTAAAGAGATTGAGAAGAGTTTCTGAATCAGCCAATCAAAGGTTGCAGCGATTGCAGCATAATTCATAGATATTCTGATTCATATGTTCACACGGCTTTAATAGCCAGCGGTCAGGCACCGTGCGCCGTTGTTTTTTCCTTAACCCCTCCCCCAAATTGAACAAAATTTTTATTTTGTTCAATTTTATATGTACCCTCTCCGGCCTCCTCTCTTTTGACATTTACGAAATGTTATGGTAAGCAAAGCTATTTTCCAAGAACTGCGCGGATGGCTTCCCCGATATTTGCGGCCTCAATCAACTGAAGCTGCTCATAGGACGGCATCTTTCTGCCGTGCTGCTTAGGAATCACGCAGCGCTTGAAGCCCATCCGGTGCACCTCGGACAACCTCTGCTCCAAGTGGTTGACACTGCGCAGCTCGCCTGTCAGACCGACCTCTCCGATGGCGGACAAGCCATCACTGATGGGCTTGTCCAAATAACTGGAGGCCAGCGCCAAAACAGCGGCCAAATCAGCAGCAGGCTCATCGAGGTACAGTCCGCCGATAATATTCATGTAGGAATCACAGCTGGACACCTTCAGCCCGCCCCGTTTTTCCAGAACCGCCAGCAGCATGGCGGCGCGGTTGTAATCAAAGCCGTTGCTTGTCCTTCTGGGGACGGAATAGCTGCTGGGTGCTAAAAGCGCCTGTATTTCCGCTAAAACTGGACGTACGCCCTCCATGACACAAGTAACGCATGTGCCGGGGGCATCGCTTGGACGGCCGGACAGCAGCATTTCCGAAGGATTCTCCACCTCGCGCAGTCCATCGCCCTGCATATCGAAGACACCAATCTCATTGGTTGCGCCAAAACGGTTTTTGACCGCCCGGAGAATCCGGTAGCTCAGATGCTGATCTCCTTCAAAGTATAATACGCAGTCAACCATGTGCTCCAACACTTTGGGGCCCGCGATAGAACCCTCCTTGTTCACATGTCCGATGACAAAGACTGTGATCCCCTCCCCTTTCGCCAGTTCCATAAGCCGCATGGTGCAGTCCTTTACCTGTCCAATACTGCCCGGTGCGGAATCCAGCTGCGGGTTATACAGCGTCTGGATAGAATCTACAATCAAAATATCCGGCTGGGTCTGGTGTACCGCCTCCAAAACATCCTCCAAGGCCGTCTCGGAAAACACATAGAGCTGTTCACTCTCCACATGAAGCCGCTCCGCCCGCATCTTCAGCTGCTTCACAGACTCCTCACCGGATACATACAGTACCTTGGAAAATTCACAGAGTGTCCGGCAAATCTGCAGCATCAGCGTGCTCTTTCCGATACCGGGCGCGCCGCCTACCAGGACAAGGGCCCCCTTCACCGCTCCCCCGCCCAGCACCCGATCCAGCTCGTTCATCCCCGTAGAAAAGCGCAGCTCCTGCGTGGTTTCAATCTCCATGAGGCGCATGGGCCTTGCGGAGGAGCGCTGGCGGTCCAGGCCTCTTCCGCCGCCCTTCGCCGGTGCCGTCTTTTGTTCGACAATCGTATTCCATGCGCCGCAGGCGGGACACTTCCCTGCCCACTTCGGCGTCTCATTCCCACATTCTGTGCAGTAAAAGGTGCTCCTCGCCTTCATATTTCTTCCCTTCTTATGTAGAAAATTGGTGCTGCAAATAGCCCGCAGCGATGGTCAAAGCCAGCTTGTTCTGATAGGTATTTTCCCGCAGCAGCTGTGTCTCAGCGGCATTGGACAAAAAGCCGCACTCCACCAACACACCAGGACAGGTGATATTTCTCATCAAATAGATGGAGGAATCGATTTGCTTTTCCTGCTTCTGATTTTCGCCTCTGTTGATCACCGCATTCAAATTACTCTGCACAGCGCCTGCCAGCTGTTCCCCCGCCTCTGTAGCATTGTAGAACACTTGGGCGCCGTGAACGCTTTTGGCGTTAGGCAGGCTATTCTGATGGATACTGATCAATATGGCATTCTCCACGCTGTTGATCAGCTCCACCCGGTTGCGGATATCTGATACCTTTTTTTCCCGCAGTGTCGCAGCGTCCTCTGAATGGATCGAAATATCCGACTCCCTGGTCATCACGGTATCAATGCCGGCTAAAAAGAAGATCTCCCGCAATTTCTGCGCGATGGCCAAGTTGAGCTGGGATTCCACTGTACCATCCTCCGCCACCGCGCCGCCATCCTCGCCGCCATGACCGGCGTCGATCACAACCACCGGCAGAGGCGGCTGGAGAGTGTCCTCATGGAACACAGTGACAGCGGCACCCCGCCACAGGACTGCCGAGAAGATCCCTAAAAAGGCCAGCAGGGCCGCGGCACCCGCCAAATGACGCTTATGCAGTACAAAAAACACATACAGCCCCCCTCAAAACACTATATGAGGAGGCGTTTGATTTATTCTACCACACTCTTTGACAAAATGGAAGAACCGGTCGCCGGAATGATCGGCACAGCATACAATAGTGCAGGCGGACCGCTGTGTCAGGCAGACCGCCAGGCGCCTATGTGCGCTTCAACCTTCATAGATAGGAGGACTCCCCTTGCAGCCTGATAATAACAACAACACCTGCAGCGTCATGGAGGGACAGCTTCCCGGAAAATGTGCGCCGATGGTGTTCCCCTATGTCCCTATGCAGGAGACAAATCCTGCCGTATATAAGCAAAACGAGGCCCTTGAGGCCGGCACCCTGTTCCCGGGCCTCCACTTACCTTTTCACCGGGAAATTCAGTCCCAGACCGGTGAGAAAAACACCCCCCTTGCAGAGCTGATGGCGCTGGACTTCGCCATCACAGAGCTGGGGCTCTATTTGGATACCCACAAGGATGACAAGGAGGCCTTTGCCCTCTACTCCGACTATGTGCGTCTCTACCGCGAGGGCAAGGAGCGGTACGAAAAGCAATACGGCCCCCTTCAGCAGGCCAATACCGTCCAGTTCGGCGGCTATCACTGGCTGAACAATCCGTGGCCGTGGGATTATGAGGGAGGGAAAAAGTAATGTTTGTCTATGAGAAGAAATTGCAGTATCCCGTTCGAATCAAGAATACCAATCCCAAGCTGGCCGCACTGATCATCAGCCAATACGGCGGCCCGGACGGAGAGCTGGGCGCCTCCCTGCGCTATTTGAGCCAGCGCTACTCCATGCCCTACGCCGAGCTGAAGGGACTTCTTACCGATATCGGCACAGAGGAGCTGGGTCACTTAGAGATGGTAGGGACCATCGTCCATCAGCTCACCAGAAGCCTGACAGAGGAGCAGATCCGTACGGCCGGCTTTGACGCCTACTTTGTGGACCACACCGCCGGCGTCTATCCCACCGCGGCCTCCGGCTTCCCTTGGAGCGCCGCTGGCATCGGTGTCAAGGGGGACGTGATCTGTGATCTGACCGAGGACCTTGCCGCTGAGCAGAAGGCCCGTGTTACCTACGACAACATTCTCCGTCTCAGCGACGACCCAGATGTCAACGACGTGATTCGCTTTCTGCGTGCCCGTGAGATCGTACACTTCCAAAGGTTTGGAGA
Source organism: uncultured Oscillospiraceae bacterium (assembly GCA_904420145.1). Classification (GTDB taxonomy): domain Bacteria; phylum Bacillota; class Clostridia; order Oscillospirales; family Oscillospiraceae; genus CAJFPI01. The sequence goes on along the minus strand of CAJFUI010000022.1, from coordinate 4,627 downwards.
GGGCCTGCGCTTAGCCAAGGAGAAAATGGATCAAAAGAATGTCTACTATGTCAATCCCTCCTTTGACAAGTGAATACAGTAAAGAGTGTGCTGCATCTATAGATGCAGCACACTCTTTGGTTACTTATCGGCTTCCTCTCCCCCGCCGTCCGCTTGTCCCTCCAGCATGGCGAGAAACACCTCCTCTGACAGAACGGGAACACCCAAATCATTTGCCTTTTGCAGCTTCGATCCCGCGTTCTCTCCCGCCACGACATAGCTGGTCTTTTTGGAGACAGAGCTGCTGACCTTTCCGCCGCGCTCCTCAATCATAGCGCCGGCCTCGTCCCGCGTAAAACGGGACAGAGTGCCAGTAAGCACAAAGGTCATCCCCGCAAAGCGCAGATCCACTACCTTGCTGGCACTATCCATCCGCACGCCCGCCTCCCGCAGACGGCCGATCAGATGCTGGGACTGGGGACTGTCCAGCCACTCGCAGATAAACTGCGCCGTGATCTCGCCAATATCATCGATAGCTGTCAATTCCTCTACAGAGGCCGCGGCAAAGGCATCAAAAGTCTTGAAATGACTTCCCAATATCTTTCCCGCTTTCTGTCCCACTTGACGAATGCCAAGTGCATACAGCAGCCGCTCCAATCCGCGGTCCTTCGAGGCCGCAATCGCCCGCAGGGCGTTGTCCGCCGACTTCTCCCCCATCCGGTCCAGCCCGGAGAGATCGGACTTTGAGAGAAAGTAGAGATCCGCTGCATTCTTTACAAGCCCCCGGTCAATCAGCTGCTGCATCACTGCCGGTCCCATGCCGTCGATATCCATGGCGTCACGGCTGGCAAAGTGGGTGAGGTTGCGCAGCAGCTGGGCGGGACACTCCGCGCCGGTGCAGCGGATGGCAGCGCCGTCAGGGTCTCTGGACACCGGAGCTCCGCAGACAGGGCAGACGGCGGGTAAATGGTAGGGCGCTGTCCCCTCCGGCCGCTTCTCATAGACCACCGACACCACTTCGGGAATGATCTCCCCCGCCTTCTGCAAAATAACCGTGTCACCAATGCGGATGTCCTTCTCCGTGATAAAATCCTGGTTGTGCAGCGTCGCCGTAGTGACGGTTGTCCCGGCCAGTCGGACAGGCTCAACAATCACCTTCGGCGTTAAAACTCCGGTGCGCCCCACCTGTACCACGATATCCTTCACCTTTGCCGCCTTCTGCTCCGGCGGGTACTTATAGGCAATAGCCCACCGCGGGCATTTGATGGTGCTGCCAAGAATTTCGCGGTCTGACAGGCGGTTTACCTTTACAACTGCGCCGTCGATGTCGAAGGGGAAGCGCTCCCGCTCCTCATTCAGCCGGAGAATCTCCCCATAGATCTCATCGGCGGTTTTTAAAACACGGCGGGGGATTACCTTAAAGGTCATGCGCTCCAAATAGTCCAGTGTCTCACTATGGTCGGTAAAGGATATCCCCTCCGCCAGCTGCAGGTTGAACACGGCGATATCCAGCCTTCTGGCCGCGCAGACCTTGGGGTCCAGCTGCCGCAGGGAGCCCGCTGCCGCGTTGCGCGGGTTAGCGAGCAGCGGTTCTCCCCGGAGCTCCCGGCCCTCATTGAGCTGGGCAAACACCTGCTTTGACATATAGACCTCGCCGCGGACGATTAGATAGGGGATCTCTTCCGGCAGTACCATGGGGACCGAGCGGATGGTGCGGATATTCTCCGTAACGTCCTCCCCTGTTCGACCATCCCCTCTGGTGGCCCCCCGGACGAAGCGGCCGCCGCGGTACTCCAGCGCCACCGACAGCCCGTCAACCTTGGGCTCCACGCTGTAGGAGACCTCCCCAAGGGCCTCCTGCATCTTACGGCAGAACTCCTCCACCTCTCCCCTGTCGAACACATCCTGCAGGCTCTCCAAGGGTACCGGATGGGTGTAGGGAGAAAAGGCGCTGATGGGCTGGCCGCCGACCCGCTGGGTGGGCGAGTCCGGTGTAATCTCCTCGGGATGCTCCCGCTCCAAATCCTCCAGCCGGCGGAGCATCCGGTCGTATTCATAGTCGGGAATGACAGGGTCATCCAAGACATAGTAGCGGTAAGCGTGATGATTCAGTGTATCGCGCAGCTGCTTCATCTCAACGCGGAAATCCATGATTTTCTTCTCCTTATCCTTGGTTCATAATGTATTCATGGGCCTGCTCAAGTGAGCTGTCGGTGGAGCTGAAATAGGTGTAGGTATCCGGGACGGACCCTACAATGACGGTTTCTGCCACCGAGAAGGCGTTGGAAACTTTGGTATAGGTGGAGAACCCCGGCAGCAGGATCGAGACGGAGACATCCACGTACAAAATAATCCGGTGCTTGGTCTGGTTGATCCCCGCCTCCGTAAATTCATTTTCAAACCGGGCGCTGGGGCTGCCCACAAACTGCATCTTCACCGTAAAGCTGGGCCCACGCCCAGCCAGCAGCGCCGTCCCGGTAAGGGTCCCTACGGGTACCGACAGCTCAGAGGTGGATACCTCAGACAGGCGGGAGAGAATATCGGAGACGATGGCGGCCTGCAGGCGGTTGAACTCTGCCATATTGGTCTGCAGAGCCGTAATTTTCCCATCGTTGTCCTTCTCAAAGGAAATGAGTCTGTCGTATTGAATCTCTCCGCTGCTGACCGTCTCGTTGACAGAGGCAGTGACAACGCCAGTGACCGTATTGGAAACACTGGCGCTGGCGAGCCCGGAGAGAATGCTCTTTAAGTGGAACGTCCCCACCAGCAGGAGCACCATCAGCAGTATGCCGATCAGCAGGCAGAGGAGCTTAGCCTTATGGCGCCTGAGCAGCGACATCCGGTAAAAGTAAATCCGGCGCATACCATCATCCCTCCTATGCGCAAAAGCGCACAAGGTAGAAGGAGAACCCCCTTCAAACGAGGGTATGCGCCAGCGGCTTATCCCTATTCCAAGGCGTTGACCAGTTCCTTGTAGACCTTCCCCTTCTCCATGAAGTTGGCAAACCGGTCGAAGGAGGTGCTGGCCGGCGACATGACCACGATATCCCCCTCCTTCGCCTCCCGATAGGCGGTCTCTACCGCAATTTTCCAGTCCGCCACCTCCGTAATGGGCAGTCCGGCGTAATTGTTCGCCTGTTCTACCGCTTGGCGGATCACACCGGCGGTGGCGCCACAGAGAATCAGCCGCTTCACATGGTCGTTGATCTCAGGCCCTAAGGCATCGTAGCGGATACCCTTGTCCTTCCCACCCGCCAGCAGGATGATCTTCTCCGGGAAGGAGCGGAGACAGGCGATAGTCCGGCTGGGACTGCTGGCGATGGCGTCATTATAGTAGGACACGCCGTGGAGCCTGCGTACCAGCTCGATCCGGTGCTCCACACCACCGAAGGACTTTGCAAAGCGCCGGATTACCTCATCGCTCACCAAGCCGTCTACGGCGGCAATCGCCGCCATGTAGTTTTCCACGTTGTGGACGCCGGGCAGCAGGATATCCGACGTGCGGAGAACGGCCCGTTCCCTCTCCCCATCCCGCACACAGATCGTCTGGTCCTTCCGCAGATAGACGCCACGCTCCGGTACGGATTTTCTTGTAAAGTAATAAACCTTTCCGGGCGCTTTGTAAGAGAGCTCCCGGGTTATTTCGTTGTCCCAGTTGAATACCGCCTTCCCTTCGCCGCTCTGGTGGAGGAAAATGTGCTCCTTGGCGGCCACATACTCCGCCATGTCCGTGTGGACGTCCAGATGATTAGGCGCCAGGTTGGTTAAAACGGCAATATCCGGGCTCTGTGACATGGTCATCAGCTGGAAGGAGCTCAGCTCCAGCACCGCGTAATCCTCTGGGCCCATCTCCTCCGCCTCGGACAACAGCGGGTGGCCGATGTTCCCCCCCACATAGACCCGCTTCCCCATCTGCTTCAAAAGCTCAGAGATGATGGTCGTCGTGGTGGTTTTGCCGTCACTTCCGGTGACGGCGATGGTGGTGCAGGGACAGACCTTGAAGAAGATCTCCATCTCAGAGGTGATCTCGCTCCCCCTCTCCTTTGCTTTTTCTAAGAATTTGGGATGCAGTCCGGGTGTACGGAAGATGATGTCCTGATCCAAGTGATCCAGATAGTCCGCGCCGAGGATCAGGCGGCAGCCTTTGCCCTCCAACTCCGCTGCCAGAGGTCCGAAGGCCTCTCGCTCCCTTTTGTCACAGGCAGTTACCTGTATGCCGGCGTCCAAAAGAAGTGTAATGAGGGGGCGGTTGCTTACTCCAATGCCAATCACTGCAACGGTTTTTCCTTTAATGCTCTCTAAGTATTCCCGAAGGCGCATAGCGCTTCCTCCTTGTGTGGCGCATAACAAGCCCACAGAATTTCAATCCACTATAGTATAACGGAAAATACCAATAATAGCAACCATTGGTGGACCCAGATGAAAAATTCTGCAGCGCGGTTCCCTGCCAAAATGTGTACCGCCGCCGGCTATAGTCTTTTGTTGACAAGGGCGGCTCCGGTGGGGTAAAATGGGAGCGCGAGTAAAACAGACAGTCGCGCGGCGACGCCGAAAGGCCCGCTGTGAGGAAAGTCCGGGCTCCGCAGGGCAAGGATAACGGGTAACGCCCGCCGAAGGCGACTTCAGGAAAAGTGCAACAGAGATATAC